>PWOE01000152.1 GCA_003557585.1 Candidatus Nealsoniibacteriota bacterium
CCAAGAGATAATGAAAGAAGTGATTCTTGGAGAGAGAAGATAAAACTATTGACAAAGGATGTCTTTGATGTCACAATTTGGTTTCTGAGCTGAACATTTAAAATTAAAAGAAGGGAGGGATTCTCTTGAAATCGGAAAAGAGGAGTGAGGCAAGATTTATTGCTAAGGAGATTATTGGATCGGATTCATTCTTGGCGAAAGTAAGAGATATTTTTGCGGAAGCGGACAATTATGCAGAAGTTATTCGTGGCAAGCAAATGATGAGGGAAATTGTTGGCATGCACGCATCTAATTTAATAGGTCGTTCGATTGATCCCGGCCTCCTGAATAAAGTGATGGAGGAAGTTATCAAAATGTCTGAAGAAAGGTTTGATCATCCGACATGTCCAAAATTCTAATTTGAAGGGATGGATTGACATGAGAGAGCTAAATGACTTGAGAAGAAAATGTTTAAAAGTTTCAAATCATTATGACAAGATGATTCTCTCGGCAAAAGATGAGAATGAGATGAATCGACTCATTGCAAAAAAGAAAGCCAAAATAGAAGAGATTTGCGATATCTGTCTTGGAATTATTCAAGAGAAACATGATATGAGTCGTGAGGCAGCAGAAGAGTTGGTAGTAGGGGCAATCAGAGATATTGTCCCTTGCTATCAAATCAACAGAGGAGATTGAAATCCTCTGTTTTTTATGTTAAAAATAAGTATATGTACGGAGGAAATTTCACTACAAAAGCTCAAGAAGCAATAATGTCAGCTCAAAAAGTTGCTCAGTCAAGAAAACAGCAACAGATTGATGCTGTGCATCTCTTGCAAGCTCTCTTATCTCAAGACGAGAGTGTTGTTTTGAATTCTCTTGAAAAGATTGGAGTTGACCTAGAAAAGCTTAGAAAAAAGACCAACGAAGCATTGGAAAAGATTCCAACAGGATCTTCACCAAGATCTTTTGGTCAATTATATTTAACTCAAGATATGGCCAGGGTTTTAGAGAGAGCGAGAGAAGAGTCTGTAAAGATGGGCGATGAATTTATCTCAGTTGAACATCTTCTTTTAGGTCTTCTTATCGTAGAGACTAGAGCAAAAGAAGTTTTAGACAATGCTTCCTTCTTAAGCAAAGAAGAAGGTCTTGATAAATTAGATTATTCAACTCTTTTAAAAAAATTAGCTGAAGTTAGAGGTAGTCAAAAGATAACTGATGCTGATCCAGAATCTAAATTTCAAGTCATTGAAAAGTATACAGTCAACTTAATCACTGCAGCGAGGCAAGGAAAGCTAGATCCAGTAATTGGTAGAGAAGATGAGATAAAGAGAGTGATTCAGATATTGAGTCGTAGAACTAAGAATAATCCTGCTCTTATTGGTGAGCCAGGAGTTGGTAAGACTGCTATTGTTGAAGGTTTAGCTCAAAAGATAATTAAAGGAGATGTACCAGAGAGCCTTAAAGGCAAAGAGCTGGTCTCTCTTGATATCGGCTCTTTGGTTGCTGGAACCAAGTACAGAGGGGAGTTTGAAGATAGAGTCAAGGCGCTTATAAAAGAGATAACCAGAGCTAAAGACAAATACCTTCTCTTTATTGATGAATTACACACTCTAGTTGGTGCTGGCGGTGCTGAAGGAGCTATCGATGCATCAAATCTTTTGAAACCAGCTTTAGCTAGAGGTGAATTAAGAGTTATTGGAGCGACAACAACAAAAGAATATCAGAAGTATATCGAGAAAGATGGAGCTTTGGAGAGAAGATTTCAACCGATATATGTTGCCGAGCCATCAATTGAAGATACGGTTCTTATTCTTAGAGGAATAAAAGATAAGTATGAACTACATCATGGAGTTAAGATAAAAGATTCAGCTTTAAGAAAAGCAGCAGAGCTTTCAGCGAGATATATCACTGATAGATTTTTGCCCGACAAGGCAGTTGACTTGATGGATGAATCGATGAGTCACTTGCGTCTTGAGATCGAGTCAGAGCCAGCTGATTTAGAAGAATTAAAGAGAGACATTCAGAAATTAGAGATTGAGAAAGAAGCTTTAAAGAATGAAAAGAACTCTGATTCCAGCAAGAGACTAAGAGCGATTTCAAGACAACTAGCAGAGCTTAGAGAAAAGTCACGAACACTTGGAACAAGATGGAGCTCAGAGAAAGATATTATTGATAAGATAAAAGGAATCAAGAAAGATATAGACGCTTTAAAGCATGAGGCAGAGACAGCAGGCCAAGAAGCAGACCTGCAAAAGGTTGCTGAAATAAAGTATGGCAAGATTCCTGCGCTTCTTAAAGAGTTGAAATTATCTGAAAAAAAGCTTGCTCGGATTCAAAAGAAACATCCAATCTTGAGGGAAGAGATAACTGAAGAAGATATCGCTTCAGTCGTTTCTAAGTGGACTGGAATTCCAGTTACCAAGTTGTTGGAAGCTGAGATTAAAAAGCTAGAGAAGATGGAGGATATAATATCTAAGAGAGTTATTGGCCAAGAAGAGGCGATACAAGCGATATCAAACGCCATTAGAAGGTCAAGAGCAGGCATCTCTGAAGAAAACCGTCCTTTAGGCTCATTTCTCTTTTTGGGGCCAACTGGAGTCGGCAAGACAGAGACAGCCAGAGCTTTGGCAGAGTTTCTTTTCAATGACGAGTCTTCTTTGGTTCGTCTCGATATGTCTGAGTATATGGAGAAGCACTCTGTCTCTAGAATGATTGGCTCACCTCCAGGCTATGTCGCTCACGAAGAAGGAGGTCAGTTAACTGACAAGATTAGAAGAAGGCCCTACAGCGTTATTCTCTTTGATGAGATAGAAAAAGCCCATCCTGAGGTTTTCAATATCTTGTTGCAAGTTCTTGAAGATGGAAGATTAACTGACTCCAAAGGAAGAACAGCTTCTTTCAAGAATGCTACTTTAATTATGACATCTAATATTGGCTCAGATCATATAATTAAGCTGGGCGAATTAGGTTTTTCAAAAGGAGAAGACAAGAAAGAAAAAAGGAATTCTTTGAAAAGCAGAGTTCACGACGCCCTGAAGTCTGAATTTAGACCTGAGTTTTTAAATAGGATTGATGAGATAGTTGTCTTTAATCATTTAAGCAAAGAAGATATCAAGAAGATTGTTGATTTAGAAGTTTCCAAGGTTAGTGAAGTTCTTAAGAAGAATAATAATATCAAGCTTACTATTAATGCTTCAGCTAAGAGCTATTTAGCAGACAAAGGCTACGATCCAGCTCTAGGAGCCAGACCGCTCAAGAGAGCGATACAGAAAGAGATACTTAATCCTTTAGCGATGAAAATAATTTCAGGGGAAGTGGGCAATGACGAAAAAGTAACTGTTGATGCAGAAAAAGAAAAAGTTATCTTAAGAAGTGCTAAAGATTTAAGAAAAGGGGCAAAAAGAGAAAAACTATTAAATAAATAAAGATGACAAATATCACAAAAATATTAATCGCTTTTGCAGCGGGAATCATTGGAGGTTTTTTAACATTACACCTCTTTTCTTTTAAATATATAGAAAAATATCTTTTTGCTAACAATGGCTCTGATTTAATTCCGATAGAGATTGTTGAAAAGAAAGAGATTACGATCAAGGACAATGAGGCGATTGTGCAAAAGGCAGGAGAGGTAAAGAGGTCAGTTGTCGCCATTAGGACTTATCATGCTGGAAAAGAGATAGAGGGATCGGGTTTAATCATCTCTTCCGATGGTTTAGTTGTTACTCTTTCAAGTATAGTTCCGCTTGGAGGAAATTTTAATTTCTTTGTCAACGGAGAAAAGATGCCATACGAAGTTATTGAAAGAGACGCTGAAACTGGCTTAGTTTTAGTTAAATTAGAAGCAAGAGGCCTTGCCACGGTTGAGTTTGGCAACATTGATAGGTTAAAGATGGGAGAGAGAGTCTTTTTGATAGGCTCCTTCTTTAACAGCGATGATGAGGTGGTAAAGCTAGTAAATGAAGGCATTGTTAAAGCTATTGACAACCATATAATCACTAGTATAATAGAGAAACAAGGGTTCAGTTCTGCCCTTTTTGATTTAGAAGGTAGGGTTCTGGGAATTAATCTTATTGATAAAGACAGCCAAATTAAGGCAATAGACATCAATAAGATTAGAGGCTTCTCGGGACTTTAGATATTTGACAAAAAAAGAAAGGGGGTAGCAATAATGGCAATTGCTATCGAAAAAAAGTTGTGCAAAGATTGCGGGAAAGCACTCTCAATGTACAATCCCGAGGCCGTATGCTTTGCATGCGACCGGAAGAAAAGGGGTCTTGGTTCAGAAGGCAAGGGAAGGACTCCGAAGGGTATTGGGCAAAATGGGGGCCGGAAAAGAGGCCCATCACGATTCAGTAACCTCTACGGTTAATAACGAGTAGAGAGTTACATAAGCTCACAAAATTATTTGTGAGCTCTTTTTTTAATTTACCT
>PWOE01000033.1 GCA_003557585.1 Candidatus Nealsoniibacteriota bacterium
CTGCCGCTATAGCGGAAAGCCCGACGGCTAATTTTGCTGCTACTCCGCCTGTGATAGCTCCAATAGATCCGATAAAGCTGGCGCCGAGATCAGCACCGTGCTGCACCGACGGCTCTGCCCTCCAGTTGCTGTAAGAAACAAGGACGTCAAAGCCCGTTGCACCGTAACCGGAAACGCGAATAGCAGGATTGTTGGCCAGCCTGCCGATAGCCCCCGGGTCAAGCTGATGCCAGGCACGAGTGTCGTACGGGGTAGGCATAAGGTATCCACGGATCAAGAGCATTTCCCTCGATTGTTGCAGAGCAATCCACTGACGCCTGCTTTCGAGCCCGCCTCCTAGGGCATCAATGCTTCCAAGCGACGCATCAAGTAGGCTGGCCACACCTGCGACCTCATCAGGCGGACCTTCTCCATAGCTATCAACGTACTCTTTCCCAACTAAACCAGGGAGATGAGTATCTTGAGAACTTTCACCTTCTTCCACTTCTTCTCCGCCCATAAAAATGTTCGTGATGTTGGTATCGGGATCATGTGAATATGTACCATGAGCCGGAGCCGTTACTTCTCCTTCCGTTCCAGTACTGGTGTATTTTAGCTTATCTTCCGATTGCAAACCAGTAGGATCGGAATAGACAATCGGGTTGTTTCTCGCATGGAGGTAGAGATTGGGGCCATCCACCATCCCAGCTGGATCGCAATTCATCCATCGTCCGAGCCAGGCAGCATAATATCGTGCACCGTGATAATATAACCCGCTCTCCTCGTCCAGTTCCTTGCCTGTGAACCGGTACCGCTTTTTGGCAAAACTACCTAAGCTGGTTTCGCCGTAGGGGAAGTACTCCTCACGGTTGATCCAGTTGCCGCTGTCATCCAGCACAGCATGGCTACTACCGAGGTGGTCACCAAAGTGGAATTGCACGGGTGGCCCGGCATCGCCAGGATGTGCCGGTCCACGGCGTATAAGGGCAATTCGCTGCCGGTCGTCCATGACGTGCAGATGGTTGTTTTCTTTTTGGGCGCCGTTCTCCTTCCAGGTATGATGCTCAAAAATATCTCCCACATAGACGGTGCTTCTATCCTTTCCATTGCCGGTCTTTCGTACATACTTTTTAACCCGTATCCCGTCGGCGCCATACAGATAGCGTGCCTCAACGGAGGTATGATCAGACCCTTCAGGGCGGTTTTCAAAATTAATCAGCCGGTCTGAGTGGTCCCAGGTGTAATGGCGTTCGGTGTTTTCCCTGGTCAGATTACCGTTGGAATCGTACTCAAAATTATGATTTGAATTTCCATACTCTACAGACTCCAGACGGTTTGAGTGGGCTCCGGTGGTAAGAAGACGTTTCGAGGCGCTGTCACCCACCGTGCGGTGAAGTTCAAGCAGATTTCCTGCAGGATCGTATTCATAATGTTCAGTGTAAGCAGCAGTTAGTTCGGGGGCATTGTGCTGGCTGGGCGCCGGCGCTCCGCCCTTGAAGGGAGCATCATAAGTGCCACAGCGAACCGACTCGGCAAGCGGTCCAAGAGGACCATCGTCCTTGCACGCCCGGCCTGTGGCTTTTTTAAGCCGGTAAAGCGGATCATAGGAGAAACTGCGTACAAGACGGTGTTTGCCGTGCGGGGTGTTGACAATTCCGCTGTGTGGTGTCTGGTCTTCAATGGATGTGATATTGCCGGCAAGATCGTAGCTGTAGGTAAACTCCTGCAAGGGAGTTCCTTTCCCCACAAACTTATCGGCCGACGTCTCTTCAAATTTCTCAGTACGGAGACGTTCGAGACGGAAGGTGTTCGGGTTATATAGATAACGGGTCATCATGCTGTTGCCGTAGGCGATGAGACTCCGCTGTCCTCTGGCATTGTAAGTAATCCGGGCAACATAAATTTCATCATCAAGATCAACTTTCTCAAGGTTCCCGGCCCGATTATAGTGTGGCGTTAGTACTGCGCGATGACCATTTGCATCTTCCGGATATGTGATGTTCAGCGGCCGGTTGAGCGCATCGTAACGGATACTGGTCTGATACCCGAAATTCTCCAGGTCATTTTCGGCATTGGATCCATTCCAGTCCGCAGTCCACCCATCTTCCAGCGCTTTATCGCTGATAACCTGTCTTACTTCTTCTTCAGGGTTTCCTTTGAAATCGTAGTTCCTGGATTCGACCAGACCGGCTTCGTCATAGTGCCTGAATAGCTGACCGAGAAGATTACCCTGTTTTGCCGTATTATGGTCCATGCCTGAGCCGGATTCATTATCTCCATAAATAAGCCGTTCACGCAGGGTAACAGGGCTGTTATCATTGTCCCGGCCCCACTTGTGAGTGAGCCGGTTCGAGTTGTCGTATTGACACAGAATAATGCTCCCTTTGCTGTCCCGGTATTCAACCAGATTGCCTGCTGCATCTATAATCGAAGTCCGCAAACCGGCATCAATGCTATGGACGCTTAGTTCGTGATCCAGCAGGTCATAGATATACTTGAAGGCCTCACGGCCAAGGGCATCGGTTACTGTCAGAAGGTTGCCGCGCAGGTCATACGAGGAACGGGTGATATGCCGGTCTGTTTCAGGTTCCGGTCCGTGGAGCTCCATATGACAGATGTCACGTCCAAGGCCATCGAGAATCGCATGAGCGGGAGTAAAGTAGTGAGTTTCCGGTACGTAATCTTCAAGAGTTTCCGTCGGGTCATCGGGTTTCAGGCTTAACGGTGCCAGGTCATTTGGATCATAGCGATAGCTTTCCCATGGGGTGGATTCAAAATCATCCGGCGTTTCCAGCCGATCCGGGATACCAAAGATCACTCGTTGTTCGGATCCGTCAGGGTTCATACTGCGGATAAGCTGTCCCCTGGGATCATAGAAATGAGTGACGTGTTGTCCCGTTTTAGCTTCAGCCTCAGGCTGATATTCCCACCCCTCTCCAAAAAAGGGTTCGTATTCTTCAATCACATCGCCCTTATTATTAAAAATCTGCCAGCCACTTACCACAACCCGATCCGAAATACGCTGACCCGATGCAGCACCATGAACTTTTCCGGGTTTCGATGAAAGGCCAACATCGTCACCTGAATTTCCGAATGCCAGCTCTTCGGCCAGAGCCCGGGTTTGAATCAACCGGCCAAAGCCGTCTGAATATTCCCGCGACTCAATCGTCTCATCCGATTCATTATCGCTTGCATGCCGTATGCGCTGAGTTGTGTGGACAAAAACCGGCTGGGACACCTGATCATTACGGGCTTTTCTGTATGCTGAAAAATCATAGAAATATTCAATTTCCGGTTTCTCTGCGTTTCCTCCCTCGCCATTCTCTCCTTCAATGAACTGTTTCCGAAGCAATCCCAAAGGTGTATACCGGAAATGAATAATATTCCCATTAGGATCAGTCACCTGTTTGGGTTCCAGGTTGCGATAATCATATTCGGCGTTCGTTTCCAAACCTCCAGGATCGACAATCCGTGAAGGAAAAAGCAGAAACCGATCGGGGTCAATCGTCGTTTGATGGCCAGAGGGATCCCGGACAGCCGTAACAAAGCCACGGTTTTCAGTGGTGTTGTTTTGCTGAAAATCGAAACGGTTCAGTTCTTTATCGATGTAGTAACCGGCGTGATAGTCACCACCATTTTGTTCCCTGCGGTAGCCCAGGCTTTGCCCGAATCCATCCGGTGCACCTTCCGGAAGAGATGCGTCTCCTCCGAGGTAGTCCGGCCGGCGTTCTCCAAAAGCATCGTCAAGCTCCGTTTTTATAAAAACCAGGGCTTCGCTGCGGGTTAGTGCCCCGTAAGGTCCTGCTTCTCCGGTTGTCCGGCCTGCAAACGCATCGCCGTCATAGTGGTTTAGGGTGTGGCCAATCAGCTTTATTTCAGATTCAGACGCCTTTTGAAATTGTTCGTGAACATTTCGCGCAGCGGCAACCTGTTCCGCGAGCAGTAATTCCAAATTATCCGGATCGCTTTCCTCCATTTCCGGCGGTACTTTTAATTCGAATATCCGAACCTGGGAAACCCGGTCATGCATGTATAATCCGGGATCAGGTGAGGCGTAGTTTGTGTGAGTATGGGTTGCCAGAATCCGTGTTTCGTTGATCTCGTCACCATCAAGCTCTCCTGTGGCTGCACTGCTAAATTTCTTTCTCTTGGCCTCACGACGCGGTGTGGCTGTTTTTGTTAGCCTGCGCGGCTGGCCAAATTTATCATAGTCGTCAGTAAACGTGAACTGTGTCATCGGATCATCACCGCGCTCCCACTGGGTTGTACGCTGAACAACCTGATGCGGAAAGAAAATCTTTTTGCGATTCACACTGTTTTCATCTGACTTTGCTTCTTCACGCAGGTTATATGCATACTCTGTCACAGTGTATGGGTCAGATTGTTTTGAGGAACCGTCCAGTGCATACAGCTCGGTTCGCAGGATACTGCCCCTGAGGGTTCGCAGGGCATCGCGTTTTATA
>PWOE01000140.1 GCA_003557585.1 Candidatus Nealsoniibacteriota bacterium
ATCCCTCCCTTCTTTTAATTTTAAATGTTCAGCTCAGAAACCAAATTGTGACATCAAAGACATCCTTTGTCAATAGTTTTATCTTCTCTCTCCAAGAATCACTTCTTTCATTATCTCTTGGCCATCTCGTAATATCTTGAGGCTAACTTCATCTTCCGGATGGTATTTAAGAATCTCTCTGGCTAATGAGTTGTCTTTGTTAATAATTTGATTGTTCATCTCTAGAATAATGTCATCCTTTCTTATCCCCGCACTCTCTGCTGCTGACCCAGGCTCAATTGCCGGTTCACCGGCTGAGCCATCGATAATCCAAGCTCCGTAATTAACTTCGAGATCGTTTTCTTGAGCAATTTTATCATCAATTATTAGATATCTAACTCCCAAGAAAGGATAGACTATCTCACCACGATTAATAACGCTCTCTATCGCTCTTTTGGCTTCGTTTATAGGAATACTGAAACCGATATTCTGAGCACCTATCGCCATAGCCGTATTTATCCCAACAACCTCACCTTTAAGATTGAGAAGTGGTCCTCCTGAATTACCTCTATTAATCGCAGCATCTGTCTGAATAACTCCTTCAAAAACATATCTTTTGTCTCCTTCAATCGCGCTGATAGTTCTTTCAAGGCCAGAGATAACACCAACAGAGACAGTGTTTCTGAATTCACCTAAAGCGTTGCCAATTGCAATTGCAGTTTGACCTATAATAATTCCTGAAGAATCTCCTAGTTTAACTTTAGTGAACTGAGTATCTTCACTTATAATCTGCAATATTGCTAAATCGTAAACTGGATCACGAGCAATAATCTCAGCATCAAACTTGTCTCCTTGATTTGTAAATATTGTGAAATTAGCCTCTTTGTCGTCAACAACATGACGATTGGTTAAGACCATTCCTTGAGATGATATAATAAAGCCACTTCCCTCTCCAATCTCTTGCTCTCTAGTTCCTTTTTCTTCGTAATGAGGAACTCTAATTTCAAAGCCAAAATCATCTTCAAAGACCTCTAGTCTTCTCTCTACAATTGGAACATCTTTGCTGGCGACTATACTAACAACTGAAGGAGAAACACTCTCAACTGCTTGAATAATTGCTGCCTCGTGAGAAAGAGCAACTTCTTCTATCGTTTTTATCTCTGCTATCTCATCTTTCTGACAAAAGTCACTGAAAAGATACCCAATGACAAAAAATATAATTAGGAGTATGCCAAAAGCTATACCAATTAAAACCCTCAATAAACTGAATTCTTTGTCTTTTTCTAACATATAAAAATATCTTTTTTAATTAAAAATTGAGATAATATATGGCATGAAAACAATAATGCCAATTATTACTGAGCCTATACTAGCAATCAAGACGGCTCCTGCTGATATATCCTTTATCTCGCCAACTTCTTTAGAAAACTCAGGTTTCACTATATTCAAAGTTCTTTCAACTTGAGAATTAATGAACTCTAATCCCAAAACCAGAGTAATCGTCAGCAAGATAATCGCTTGTTCAGTCAACGACAAACCTAGATATATCATGAGAAAAATAACCAGTAAAGCGATTAAGAGCAGAACCTTAACAGTCCTTTCTTGAAAGGCAAAGTATAGGCCACGAAATGCATGTTCAAAGCTATTAATCATCTTCTCTAAATTTAGGAGTTGGCCAAAAGCCGAGATATTTACCAAGCATTAATCTTGTCTGTGCTTCCAGTGCTGGTAAAGCACTGAAAAAGATCATCGTAATTGGCACAACGAACCATTGCAGAATCAAGATAATGAACTTTGACTTACCATACTTCGGTGGACGAGGTGGTAATAATAGAATACTAAAATATGCTGAACCAATCAATCCAATCATCGCCAATGTTAAGACTCTACCCAAGACGATTGGCAGACTGTATGATATAACCATCTGGCCAAAATCTCCTTGTCTACCAAAAAATATCGGTAGCCAGCCAAGAATATAGATTAAGATTGGTGCTGTTGCCCAAGTTAATTGACCTTCCATCACTTCAAAACCGAAAGCAAACTTCTTTTTAAAAGGAATCTTTCTATTTTTCAAAAAACCAAAGAGAAAGTAAGGTATATTTTCTGCCCCATAGGCCCAACGCCTCTTTTGTTTGTATATATTAACGGCTGTCTGCCAGAAAGATGGTGCCGCGTTGGCATCCATTGAGACTGGATAATGCATCGGCACAACTTTATAATCACCGTCATATTTAAAGAGACATTGCCAAAAAACTCTTGAGTCTTCAGAAACGACATTTGTCTGCTTGAAATCTATATCGACTAAGGCTTGAAAACTCATCGAATGAGATGAAAAAGTAATCAATTTTTCTGGTCTCTGTTGATTTATCGTATGCCAAAAAGTAGAAGAGAAAGCAAAGACTCTGGAGATTGGTGTCGCTTCCCAAATATTGTTGATATAGAGGGGTATCGGTTGAAAGCTCGTTCTCAGAGGTTTTTCCTCAGTCAGATAATGATAGGTTAAGCAGCTGAAGTATTTTTGATAAACAATTGTATCGGAATCCAATGAGGTTAAGATGATATTTTCATAAGGAATCTTCTCGGAATCTATTATCTCTTTCTTTGCTATGCTTGTTGCCCAGGCCTCATTAGAGCTCTTGCCGGCAATCTCGCCGGGAATATTGTCAGGATGAATTGTTGTTAAAAAAGAATGAAACTTGTCTTTGAACTCTTTTTCTATCTCTTTACCAACATTCACCATCTTTAAACCAGCCCTCTCTTCTAAAGCCAAGACAACAATCATCTTGTCTAAGGGATAATCATTGCTACTTATAGACAGAAGCGTGTTTCTTAAAATATCTAAAGATTCTTCATAAGCTGGGATAATTATAAGATGACGAATCTCTTGCCAAGAAGATATATCAACTGAATATTCTTTTAAATCTTTCACCTTGCTTAGCCAATCAATCTTTTCGTTCTCCTTCATCTTTTTATAACCACTTTTGAGGTGCATCGAGAAGTAGATTGACCTCAAAAACCAGAAGATAGCAAAAAGAATGATAACTCCCGCTGTCCATATTGGAAAGAAGCGAGAAAGGATTATGGCACTCAAGATAACCGTCCAAGACAAAAGGCCTTGAACCATTTCTAAAAAACGAAAAAGCCTTCTTTCACTCGGCTTCTTCAAGTCTGTGTGTCTTGAGACTTTAAGATAGTAGTCTTCTTGCATAATTAATCTTGAAACAGCTTTTGGGCTTCTTGCCAATACTCTGGTTGATTGTGTTTTTCTTTCATCCAATACCACCATTCAGCCCCCCAGAAATAGAAAGTTGACAGGCCAGTGTTTTTAGCATATTCGATATCACCTTTGAATATCTCTGGTGTCATCGTCTTTTCTTGTTCTTCCAAAGATATCACATATGTCGGTGCTGGTCCCCATGGCTCAGCCTGTAATTCAACGCAGATAACTTCTTTGCCAAAGATTAAATCAATCAACCAAGCTTTCCGATAATATTGAACCGCCGGTATCGGATATTCAGCATAAAAACCGCCTGCGCTGTGCCACCAAGTTCTTCTGTACATAGTTGTGCCGACGATATCAGCTATTCTTGCAGCAGGAAACCAAGTCGATTGCTCACCACTTTCTGTTATCAGAATCGGTGTCTCTGGATCTAAAGATCTAACTAGATCAATTTCCTTAAAAAGAAAGCTTTTATCATACCAAGGACAATTGCCAAATTTCAAGAATGGCTCGTTTTCAACCTGCCAGCTAAGTATAGCTTCACTTTCTCTATATCTAACAACAATTTTCTCAATCTTTTTTAAAACTCTTTCTTGTTGCGCCTCTTTGCCAATCTCTTCAGCCCACAATGGAATGTGACACTCTGGCCAACGAGGAACCTTGATTCCAATAACTGGAATCACTTTGACGCCTCTTTCTTCGGCTATTCTTATCTTCCAATCTAAATCATCATAATTGTATTGACCTCTCTCTGGTTCAAAAGTATCCCAATGAAAGGCTATTCTTATCTTTTTAGCCCCCAAATCATCTATCAAGGCAAGATAAACTTCTCGCCAATCAAAGCCGAGATCTTCTGCATATTTCTGAGAAAATGTGACTCCCCACGATATCTCTTCTGCTTGAGGAGCTCGACCAAGAGATAAAAAGGCTATCACAAGAATAAGAAGAATTAAAAGGGCTAGAGCTATCTTTTTTAAAATAGATAAAGGATTAAAAGTCCGCATATTATTAAGATAATTGATATAGATTTTTGAACAAGAGTTCCTTTACTTATCTCTTCTTCTACAATCTTTGGATATTTCACAGAAAGAAAGACAGCTAAAAGAAGTAGAAAAGCATATTGAGTTCCCTGAAGACCATTAATGAAAGCTACGGCAACATAGGATGGTGCTAAAAAGACAGCGTAATTTTGCAAAAGACCTCCTAGACCTGAAAATATCTTGCTACCAAAAAAGACTGTCGCTGTTCCTTTATTAATCGTTTCCCTTTTAACAAATATTTCACTTCTGATATCTTTAAAGAGAGAAAAGAAGATAATCGCCATGATGAATCCTCCAAAGCTGAGCCAGATGAGGCCACTCAAGAATGGTTGCCCATCGTAGACGTAGCGAGCCAAGATGAAATAAAGGGAAAAGAAGAAACTTGTAGTGGTAGCATAAGCTAAACTCTTTACAGAAAAGTTTTTGCCTCTTTCAAAGCTTATCAAGAAGCTTCCCAAAACTAATAAGACGAATGCTGGAATCTCCAAAGGATAGAGTATCTCTTGACCGCCAGATATCATAAAAGCTAAAGCGAGACTAAATATCGGTGTTAAAGCTCCAATTGCTGGAACAATTCTAGAGACTTCAAAGATTCTTAGTGAGCTATAAAACCAGAAAAGAGCAATAAAAAAAGATATTCCTGAAAGAATTGCTAGGCCAGCATAGGTGATAGATGGAAATCTAAAATCAACAAAGGGAATCAAGAGGACCATAAAGAATCGGATAACACCGGCATAGAAGACATATATCTTCGGATTAGGTATTCTCTGATCTAAAAGGTGCTTGTCAGCTAAGAAGGCAAATGCCAAGCAGAAGTAAGCAACGATAGTGACAATTAACCAATTCATCTTACAGAGGAGTCTTTTTAACTTTATTTATTAAATAATTGTTTTTGCAAATTTCAGAGTAATAAGAAGCACTCGATCGAGCTTCACGTGAAAAATCATCGTAATTCACTTTGTAAAGACCAAATCTCGGCTCGAATCCCAGAGCCCATTCAAAATTATCGATTAGAGACCAGTGAAAATAACCTTTGACACCAGCTCCATCTTCAATTGCCCTATTAACCCAAGAGAGATGTTCTTTAATGAAGCTCTCTCTTTCCGTATCGTCTTTATCAGCTAAGCCATTTTCTGTGATATAGATCGGCACTCCATAGCCCTCTAATTGTAAAAGAAGGTGATATATACCTTCAGGGTATATCTCCCACCCTAAATCAGAAGTTGAACTCTTCCCCTTTCTAATCTTGAAAGGAAATTTAATTAATCTAGAAAAATAATAGTTGAGACCTATAAAGTCTAACTCTTTTTCAATTCTATCTAAGAAATATTCATTATAAAGATAGTCAGCCCAGAAACAGGACCATTTATCAAATATATTTTTGTCTCTGTATGGTCTGAAAAACTGATTATTCTTAGCGATACCAACTTTTATCTCCTTGTTTATATCATGCAGAGATTTGAACGCTCTCTTATGAGCAATTATCTGATTTCTAATAGCTTTAACAAAAGAGATTAATCCCTTTTTAAATGGTGGCCAGATGCCTCTAAGATAACTATTGGGAGTATAAATTAATGGCTCGTTGATAGTTATCCAAAAATCAACCAAGCCGTCATATTCTTTGGCTACTTTTTCAGCGAAGCGATTGAAATAGAATGGACTCTTTGAATTAAGCCAGCCTCCTTTGTCAGAAAACCAAACCGGGCTTGTGAAGTGATGCAATGTAACCATCACCTTGATTTTTCTTTTTTTAAGATCTTGCAAAAGATCTCTGTAATGATTAATTGCTTCAACGTTGAATTCATTCTCTTCTGGTTCAACTCTTGACCATTCAATTGATAATCGATAGGCATTCTGGTTAGTTTCTTGTAAGAGATTAAAGTCTTGCTTGTATCTCTGGTAGTGATCGCAAGCCTCGCCTGCAGGGAATTTCTCTGACCAATCACAATTATCAATGCCGCCTTCAATTTGGTAGGCGGAAGTAGAAGTACCCCATAAGAAATTTTGTGGAAAAAATAACTTTTCTGGCATTGTTGTTATTTTAACCTATTTCAAGTTTCTTTTCCAGCGCAAACAAGACAAAGAAAAATAATATATAAAAAGATAAAACTATTTGTAATTTTAATTGTTGCCCAAGGGATTGAAGAGATTAAATCAACAACGTTCGTTATGTAATTTAAAACAAGAAAAAGAGGCAAGGCAACGATACTTGCTAAAAGATTTGAGAAGAGAGAAAAGAGAGCAAAGAAGATGCCTAGAAAGATTACCCAATAAAGGGTCGGTATAATTAAGAGATTGCTTAAAGGAAAAAGTAGTGAGACTTCATTGAAATAATATCCAAGAAGAGGCAAGGCAAACATATAAGCAGAGAAAGATGTTGCTGTGACCTCTTGTGCTGTCTCAGGCAAGAAGGCAAGGCGCTCCTTGAAAGAGCCGGCAAACAAGATTATGCCGCTAACTGCTGCAAATGATAGTTGAAAGCTTATATCGTACCTCAAAAGAAGAGGGTTAAAAAAGAGCATCGTGGCTCCAGTCAAGACCAATATGCGAAAAGAATGGCTCTGTCTTCCTAGTATCTTTGAAACTATAACCGTGCTCCCCATAATCCCAGCCCTTATCGCCGATGCCTGCCCTCCAGTTAAAAGAACAAAAAAGATAATTCCAGCTATGGAAAAGAGCAAGGAAATCTTTTTACCTAATCCAAGACTGAGGGCGATGCTACAGAAAACCATTCCGACAACAGCAACGTGCATCCCAGAAACTGCCACTATATGACTCACTCCAGCTGAGCTCAATTTCTTTCGCCAAGAGGTTGAAATCTTGTCTCTGTCTCCTAGAATCATCGCTTGCAGTATCGCTCCTTCTCGATTTCTTAAATGAAAAGATATTCTCTCTTTTACCAAAGAGGCCCCCTTCTCCTCTATAATTTCAATTTCGGGATAAAAAGAGATTAAATAGATTCTATCTTTCATTAAAGACGCTTCGCTGGATTGACGAATATCACCTCTAATAATTACTTTATCAGATTGATTAAGATAGTCTTCAAATCTAGAAAAGACTAAAATTCTATCTTTCCCTGAGTCCAAGACAAAGCTTGTCCCACTTCCAACCCTCAAGACAGTGCCCATAACTTCTTTCTCTTGAGGTGAGGGTTGATAATTCAGAACAGAATAAGTTCTGATTATCCCCAGCAAGAAAAAAGATATTAAAAAAAGAAAAAATAAGTCTCTTTTTTCAAAGAGGAGCGTTGTAACTATTACTAAAATCAAAAAAGCTGGAATAATTATCCAGCTCTGTTGCCAAAAAGAAGTTAAAAGAATACCGATAGTAAAGGAGAGGCAAAGATAAAAAAATTTCTTGGATAAACTAATAGCGCAATTGGCAAACATCAAAATGATGAGCAATGCTATCCTTTATCTTCTCTAGAGATTCTTGTGAATAAGGCTCTAATTTAGTAAAAGATTCATCTATATTCTTTTCTGCCCTAAAATTTTGAATGAAATACTTTTTTGCCCCAGATATATCTTGAGCAATCTCTCTTATCTTGTCTGCATCGTGAATTGAAGGAACAACAGTCGTTCTGAACTCATAATCGATCTTTGAATTTTTGATAATCTTTACACTTTCTTTAACTTTATCGACATCTACTCTTGTCCCGGCAGTTGAATTATAGCTCTTTTCATTGAGTGGCGCCTTGATATCCATCGCGATATAGTCTATTAGATTATCCTTTATTAAGCTTTTAATCATCTCTGGATTTGAGCCATTTGTATCAAGCTTGACTTGTAAGCCCCTCTTCTTAATCTCTTTTATAAAATCTGGTAGCTCTGGATTGATTGTCGGCTCACCACCACAGATAACGACTCCTTCAAGAATCCCCTTTCTTTCATCTAAAAAAGAAAAAAAATCTCTTTCAATAATCTTTGGCTGACGAGTAATCTTGTCTGGTAAAACAATTTCTGAAGAGTAACACCAGGGACATCTAAAGTTGCAACCAACAAGAAAAACCGTACAAGCTATTTTGCCCGGATAGTCAATGAAAGTTGTCTTTTGAAGACCGCCTATCTCCATTATTTCTTTTTTTTGCTAGTCACTTGATACTCTTTTCTTTCTTTGAACTCTTCTTGCTTGCCGTCATGCCATTGATTAACTGGCCTTAAATAGCCGACAATCCTAGAATAAACTTCGCAAGGCTGCTCTAAAGTACATTTAGGGCAGACAAATTGCTCTCCTTCTAAATAGCCGTGAGTTGGGCAGATAGAAAAGGTTGGAGTTATAGTGATATATGGCAAGTGATACTTCTCAAAGATCTTTTTTACTAAATTCTTGACTGTCTGAATATCGGGCATCCTCTCACCTAAAAATAGATGAGCAACCGTGCCTCCAGTGTAAGCACATTGAAGAGCATCTTGATGGTCAAGGGCTTCAAATATATCATCTGTGTAGTCAACCGGTAAATGAGTTGAGTTAGTATAATAAGGAGTTTCCTTGCTTCCTGCAGTAATTATCTCTGGATATCTCTTTTTATCAATTCTTGCCAGTTTAAACGATGCTCCTTCGGCAGGTGTTGCTTCCAGATTATAGAGATTATCTGTCTCTTTTTGATAATCGACAAGAACTTCTCTCATAAATTCCAGAACCTCTAAAGAGAACTTTTTACCACGCTTGCTACCTATATTTTCACCCAAAAAGTTCAAGACTGCTTCATTCATGCCGACGAGACCAATTGTTGAGAAGTGGTTTCCGAAATAGCTACCTCTCATCTTCTTAACAGAGGCCAAGTAATGTTTGGAGTAAGGATACAATCCTTTTTCAATGAAGTCATCTAAAGTCTTTCTCTTGATTTCTAAACTATCTTTTGCAATATCCATCGTTTCACGAAGGCGATTCAAAAATTCTTTCTTTGTCTTTGACAGATAAGCTATTCTAGGCAAATTAATTGTACAGACACCGATGCTTCCGGTTAATGGTTGAGAACCGAAAAGACCACCACCTCTTTTTATAAGCTCAGCATTGTCTAGTCTTAATCGGCAACACATCGAACGAAAGTCTTCTGGATTCATATCTGACTGAAGAAAGTTTGAGAAATAGTTGATGCCATACTTGGCAGTCGCCTCCCACATCGGATCAAGAGTTGGATTATCCCAATCAAAGTCTTTAGTGATAGATATTGTTGGAATAGGAAAGGTAAATGGTCTGCCTTTGGAATCTCCCTCCATAATCACTTCATAGAAAGCTTTGTTAAGTGAATCCATCTCTAGTTGGAAATCACCATACTTCTCTTCTTGTAATTTACCTCCCATAACGACTGGTTGATCTTTCAGGAACTCGGGAACTTTAACATCCAAAGAAAGATTGATAAATGGTGTTTGAAAACCGACCCTGGTCGGCACCATGCAATTAAAAAGAAATTCTTGCATCGCTTGTTTGATCTGATGATAGCTGAGATTATCGTACCTGATGAATGGTGCCAAGAGAGTGTCAAAATTACTCATCGCTTGAGCTCCAGCTGATTCTCCTTGAAGCGTAAAAAAGAAATTAACGACTTGTCCAAGTGCAGTTCTTAGATGTTTTGGCGGCTTTGATTCTATCTTTGAAGGAACTCCTCCAAAGCCTCTTGAAAGAAGATCGTAAAGATCCCAACCACAACAATATGGAGCCAAGGAATCGAGATCGTGGATATGAAACTCGCCATCAGAGACAGCCTTTCTGATATTTTCTGGATAAATCTTATTAAGCCAATACTTCTTGGCAATTTGGGAAACTGAGTATTGATTTAGCCCTTGCAAAGAGTATGACATATTGGCATTCTCTTTAACTTGCCAATCTAGCTCATCGAGGTATTTATCGATTATATCAATTGATTCATCAAAGGAAGACGCTGCCTCTCTAATTTCCCTTCTCTTTTCCCGATAGAGAATAAAGGCTTTAGCTGTCTCTACTAAACCTTCCAAAATCAAAACTTCCTCAACTATATCTTGAATCTCTTCAACCGCTGGAATATCATCTTTTTTAAATCTTCTATCGATTAAACTTATTACTCTATCGCTAATTTTCTTGGACAGATCACCATCTCCAGCCTTTGAAGCAGTAACTGATTTAAAGATAGCTTTTTTTATCTTATCACCATCAAAATCGACAATTTCTCCATTTCTTTTTTTGACTTTGGAAACTTTAACTCCCATATTTTTGATAAAGGTTGTTGACAGTTGTTCTGTTTGAAACCTTCGACAATCTTAATTTATTAAATGGTTTAAACAAAAAACAAGGTTTTAAAATAATTTCCTTGTTTAGTTTTCAATTTTTTTAAAATCCTGTTGCTACAATGGTAACTTTTATCTCTCCTTTCTTCAAGTCCTCGTCTTGGACTGCTCCAAAAATAATCTTAGCGCTGGGAGAGACTCTTTCTTTTATTGTTCTAGCAATCTCATTTATCTCTGACAAACTGATATCTTCGCCGCCACTAACGTTAAACAAGACTCCTTTTGCTTTGTCACAAGGAGTATCAATCAATGGCGAGTTAAGTGCTCTGTCCGCTGCTTCTTGGGCTCGATTTTCTCCACTTGCCTTGCCAATACCAAATATTGCTGACCCTGAATCTTTAAGTATCGTCTTAACGTCTGCAAAATCTATATTTATGATGCCTGGCAAAACAATAAGGTTGGATATTCCAGAGACCGCCTGTCTTAGAACTTCATCGCAAAACCAGAAAGCTGAATGAACTGAAGTATCCGGCTCTATAATTGAAAATAACTTGTCATTGGAAATTGGTATCAAGGTATCTACTTTAATTCTCATCTTATCTAGTCCCTTCTTGGCAACACTCATTCTCTTGGAGCCCTCGAAAGAAAAAGGCATAGTAACGACGGCAACAGTTAAAACTCCCATCTTTTTGAGAATATCGGCGATTATTGGTGAAGCTCCCGTCCCTGTTCCTCCACCCAGACCACAACTGATAAAAGCTAAGTCGGTATCTTTCAAAATCTCTTTCAATCTCTCTCTATCTTCTTCTGCTGACTTTTCACCAAGAAGAGGATTCATGCCAGTTCCAATTCCCATCGTCTGATCTTTGCCTATTCTTATCTTCTTGTGTGCTCTCGTTTTCTTGAGGTGTTGCAAGTCAGTGTTGATGGCAATTAACTCGACTCCTTTTATCTTGGAAGCCATCATGCGAGATATCGCATTATTCCCTGAGCCGCCAACCCCAATAACTTTTATTTTGGTAATATTTTCCATGAAGATTTATGGAGTGATTTTTTTAAATAGATTTTTTATTCCTTTGATTATCTTTAATCCTATATTATCAGAAAAATTATGTTCCTCTATCTCGTTACCTAAAATTATCAATCCACAAGTCACAGCAAAAGAGTTGTCTTCTATCTCTGGTTGAAATCCTGATGGCCCGCTAACTTTGCATGGAAGCTTAGTTATTCTTTTAGCTATCTCATTGATGTGAGGGATTTTACTGCCACCGCCTGTCAAAACAATACCTGCTGGCAAAAGCTCGTTTCTAGATATCTTAATTAATTCCTCCTTAGCTAATTCGAATATCTCTGAAACTCTAGCTTCAATTATCTTTCTCAAGAAAGAGCGAGAGAAAACAACCTCTTCTCCTGACTCCAAGGAATTTACTTTTTCTTTCTTCTTGTCACTTTTTCCAGCGAGACAACTTCCAAATTCTAATTTTATCTTCTCGGCAGTATCTATATCAGTTCTTAGGCCAATAGCAATATCATTGGTGATATCATTTGAACCAACCGGAAAGACTGCTGCATCTATCAAGCTTCCTTCTTCAAAGACTGCTAAAGATGTCGTTCCAGCGCCGATATCAAGTAAAGCTACGCCTAGCTCTTTCTCTCTGGCAGTGAGAGTCGATTTCGCTGAAGCTAACTGAGAGAGAGCTAAATCATTTACTTGGATACCCGCGTCGAGAATCGCTTGAGTCGCATTCTTGATATAGGGAGAAAAGCCGCCAATTATAAGCGCCTCTACTTCAAACCTTATACCATTCATCTCTAAGGGGTCTTTGATGTTTCTTTCTCCATCTATAATAAACTCTCTAGGAAAAACTTCTAAAATCTCCTTGTTTTTAGATAAAGGAAAAGCTTTGGCTGCCTGTATCACTCTATCGATATCTTCTGATGATATCTTCTGATCAGCTCTTGAGACTGAAACTAGTCCTCTAGATATATTAGAAAAAAGATGGCTGCCATTAACGTTTGTATAAACTCCATCAATCTTCTGATTAATTTGGTTTTCAGCTTCCTCTAAGCAAGAGATTACTATTTCGGAAACTTCTTCAGGATTAGAGACAACTCCTTTTCTGATACCTGATGATCTTTTCTGAATTTTCACCAATACCTGATATTCAGAATTTTCATTATTCTTCCTAGCAACAATCATCTTTATTGAGCTGGTGCCTAAGTCAATGCCAGCGATAATAGGATTAGCCATAGAAATGTAATATTATCTACTATTATAATATGAAAACTTATTTAAAACAAACAAGGTATTTGTCTTCTTTATCTCTCATCTCTTTTTCTGCTTCTTGACTCTTTTCGTGATCATATCCAATTAAATGTAAAATGCCATGAATCAGGACTTTAACCAAATCATCACTCTCTGCTGGGCAGATAACGATTTCACCTAGATAGTTCTTTTCTGAGAAGCCTTCAACATCTTTTTCAGCAAAAGCCAGCACATCCGTCTTCTCGTCTTTGTCTCGATAATCTCTATTGATTCTTTTAATCGTTTCTCCATCAACTAAAGCGATAGAGACTATGGCGTCTTTCTTTTTTTCTTTCAATAAGACTTCTTGAGCAACTTTTTCCAAGAAAGAAGTCTCTATCTTATCATCAATCAAGACGTTGAAATTGAGTTCCATGGAATCACGACGCAAGAATCTCTTTAACTTTTTGGGAAATCAGAGAGCCGTCACTTTTTCCTTTGATTTTTGGCATAATTTTAGACATGACTTTGCCAAAATCCCTTACATCTTTTGCTTGCACCTCATCAATTGTATCGCGTACAATCTTCTCTAATTCATCTTGAGAGATCTGCTCAGGCAGATAATCTTCTAAAAAAGAGAGTTCTTTCTTTTCTTTGTCAACTAAATCATCTCTTGAACCCAATTCAAAGCTTTTAATTGACTCTCTTCTTTTTTTAGCTTCTGATTGAATAATTTCTATAATTTCTTCTGAATTAATTTCTCTATCTTCTTTGTATCTCTTCTCTTTTTCTTTTTCTTGAATCGCAGACAAAAGAAGCCTTAAAGTTGATACCTTAAGGCTCTCTTTCTCTTTAAGCGCCTGATGTAAATCTCTTTTTATTTTATCTACGACCATACTTGTCTTTAATTAATCCAAGCTTATCTTTTCTTTGATACTCTTCTTGTATTCTTTTTTTTCTAAGCGCTGCTCTCTTTTTGGCCGCTTCACTTAAAGGTCTCTGTCTAAATCTATTCTTGCGAGCTTCTTTAAGAATGCCACTTCTCTTGATCGCTTTAGAAAAACGACGAATCAAGCCTTGAGTACTCTCTCTTTCTTGTTTTTTGACTTCTAAAGGCATTTAATTATTAATTAATTTTTATCTTTGTCTCCCATTAAATGAATGTGCAGGTGTGGTATCTCTTGTCCCCCACCTTGACCAACATTTATCAAGAGATTATATCCAATTTCTTTTATTCCAAAATCTTGGGCAATTTTTTTAGCTACCAAGAAGATTTCGCCGACCAAATCTTTGTCTTCTGAGTTAATCTCATTAACCGAATTGATATGCTTTTTGGGAACTATCAAGAGATGAATTGGCGCCTTCGGCTTGATATCTTTAAAAGCGATGACTTTGTCGTCTTCATAAACAATATCTGCCGATGCTTCTTTATTGATAATTTTACAAAAGATACATTCCATACTATCTCTTTTTAGAGAGTTTTTTTATCTTGTCAACCACTTCTTTGAACTTAACAGTCTCTTGTTTACCACTTTTCATATTTCTAATTATCGCTGTGTCTTCAAGTGCCTCTTTCTGTCCAATAATCACTGTATATTCTGCCCCTATTCTTGAAGCTCGAGCTAATTGATTCTTTAAAGAATCTTTACCAAAAGATTCATCTATCAGAATCTTAGTCTTTCTAAACTCCTCGGCAAGCCTTAAACTCTTTCTTTTTGCTAAATCACCCAATTGAGCCAGAAAGATCTTTGTCTTTTTTCTTTTAGAAGAGAGATCCCCCTCTTTCTTTATCAATTGAACTATTCTCTCTACCCCAAAAGCTCCACCAATTCCCGTGACATCTCTGCCGCCCAACTGGCGAATAAGATAGTCATAGCGACCACCGCCACCTAAAGCTAACCGTTTCTTGTTTTCAGTTACCTCTTCTGATGAAAAGAATTCAAAAACTGTTCTTGTGTAATAATCAAGGCCCCTGACAAGATGTGGCTCTAAAGTGTAGGGCAATTCAATCTCATCTAAATATTCCAAAACTTTTTTGAAATGCTCTTTACATTCTGGACAGAGAGAATCAATCATCTGCGGTGCTCCATTGATAACTGGGCGACACTTCTCTTCTTTGCAATCCAAAACTCTTAAAGGATTCTCCTTTGTCCTTTTCTTGCAATTCGCACAAAGAGACTCTGCATTAGACTTAAGATATCTCACAAGAGATCTCCTGTATGCTGGGCGACACTCTTTATCTCCGATGCTATTAATCTCAATTGAGATATTCTTTAATCCGAGATCCATCAAGAGGCCATAAAATATCTGAATTATCTGAGCATCAACTATAGGGTTTTCTTCACCTAATATCTCAAAACCGAATTGCCAAAATTGACGATAACGACCAGCCTGAGGTCTCTCGTGTCTAAAAAATGGACTGTAATAGTATAATTTAACTGGTTGAGGTCGATTTATCATACCATGCTCTATATAGGCCCTAACTATCGGAGCAGTTCCTTCTGGCCTTAAAGCTAAAGCATCACCTCCTTTAGTCTTAAGGTGATACATCTCTTTTTGAACAATATCTGTCCCTAAACCGATTCCTTTTGAAAATAATTCTGCACTTTCAAGGACGGGAGTATCTATCTTGCCAAAAGAGTAGAACTCGGCAATGTCTTGAACTGCATCATAGACCTTTCTGAAATATTTCTGTTCGTAGGGAAGAATGTCATGCATCCCTAATGGTTTTTGAAATTTAGGTTTTTTCACTATTTTTTATTAATTAATATTGAGGCGCTCTTAATATCCCAAAATCTGAAACTGGAAAAACCCTAATAACTGCTCGACCAATTATATAATCCCTAGGTAGAGATCCCCAGCGACGCGAATCAAAAGAGGCCGCTCTATTGTCCCCTAAAACAAAATAGTCGCTTGGCCCGAGACTTATCTCAATTTTTTCTCCTGTCTTGAAATTATCTAAATAGTCAGACTCGTTTAAAGTTATCTCTTGACCATTTGTATAAATTATCTTAATCTTGCTGTCGTCAATAACAATTTCTTCTCCCGGCAAACCGACAATTCTCTTGATATGTCTCAATGTCGGATCCTCTGGATATCTAAAGACAACTACCTCACCTCTTTCAGGCTCTCTAAATCTGTAGCTTATCTCATCAACTATTAAGTAGTCACCATTGCTATAGCTTGGCTCCATCGAGTAACCGCTCACTATAAAGGGCTGAAATAAAAAATAGCGAACCGGCAAAACTATTATTAAAGCAATTAAGACAACTTTGGTAATCTCCCAAATAAAGGAGAAAAAATTCTTAATCATACTCTTTTTCTAAACAATCTTATCTTAAATTTTGTTTTTTTTCAATAGGACGCTATAATAAAAAATAGTCTTAAATATGATCTTAATTATCGGATTAGGCAATCCTAAAAAAGAATACCAAGAGACTCGACACAACGCAGGCTTTAAAGCGATAGACAAGATAAAGGAAGATTATAACTTTCCTGAATTTTCTTTTGTTAAAAAGATACAAGCGCAGATAGTCAAGGGCGAAATTAATAATCAAGAAGTTATACTTGCCAAGCCAGAGAATTTCATGAATCTTTCAGGAGAATCAGTCTTTAAAATAATGAATTTTTACAAGATAGAGCCTCAACAGACGATTATCATTCATGATGACATAGATATCGTCTTGGGAAATATCAAGATAATTAAGAATCGTGGCTCTGGAGGTCATCGAGGCATAAATTCGATAATCAACAAAAACAAGAATAATGATTTCGCAAGAATAAGAATCGGTATCTCTCTTTTGCAAAAACCAAAAAAT
>PWOE01000068.1 GCA_003557585.1 Candidatus Nealsoniibacteriota bacterium
ATTCAATAAAGTTATCCCATAATTGCTCTAATATATTTTTATCATAGTCCAACAAATCCATATAAATCGATGAATATGCCGGGTACTCTGATGCGTCAGGCCTGTTTATATTTCTCATAGTATTTCGGGTAACATGACTAGTGTTTAAGAAGTTAATAAGTGTCAATAGTTGTGATTAAGCATATAATGGTTCTCGGCAAGCCGGAGAAGAAATAAGTTAACAGTGATAAATTCATTGGTAAGCCATAATTTATTCGGCTCTCACTTTTATTACCACCTTCCTCAAAAGAATTATTGTTTGGAGCATGTCAAGCGATACCATTTATCAATCTATTTTTTAACCGGAGTCAGGTGTGTCAAAACGCACAACCATTTATCATTCTCTTTTTTGTAAACATCCGTAACCCATTCGTCAGCTTCCATAGGCTGCCCTTGCCAAGTTCCGGTATTTTGTCCCCGGCCTGTCACTAAAGCAATATCACCATATTTTTTTACTCTTATAACTTCTTTTGTCATTGTTGAATGAGATAGCAAACCTTGCTCAAGCACACCAAAAAATCGTTCTTGTGGAATGACTCCCCCCTGACTGTCCACTAAAACCCAATCACTTGTTATACATTTTTTGATTTCGTTAATATCATTGATTACAACTGCTTTATTGAAGTTTTCTTCAATTTGTTGAAACTGCTTAATTAATTGTTCTTCCGTCATATTTTTCTATTACTGTAGTGTTCATATAAATCCCATTCCTGCATCATAAGCCCGATAATTTATAAGTTATCTGTAATTGGGTAATATCTCTCCATCGTTCTGCTGCCATCATAAAGTCATAACGGGCCGGTTTGGTACCTTCTTCAAATGCGGGAAGGCCGGGAATATTGGAGCGAAGATAAATTTCCGGGTTTTCATCTGCAGCAACTTTAAATGATAACTCAAATCCATCTTGCTCCGGGGCAAAATAGTTAATTAGCATCTGTTCAGAAAACCGGCTATCTGTATCTTCCGGCGGTTCTTTTCCGTTAATAGTTGTGAGTTCAATTTCCGAGATATTATGGATACGGGTGACAGTAACGTAGACCCCGGGTGGGTTTGTAATGCGCAAATGAATATGCCGCTCGTTATCTGAGATGCTATCCGATAAGACTGACATATCCGGGGCATCCGTTCTTAGTACCGGTGCGGGATTAATCCAGGGCTTATTTGTGAAACCAAAGGGATACTGCGGTGCCCATTCCGGCATCCTCGCCTGTTCCGGGTTTGATCCCAGGTAATTTGATGTCCATTCATCGGGTTCAGGGTCGAGTGAGTACCACCATGCTTCGTTTTTATTCACATCAACTATATAGTTTACACCATTGGGCTTTTTCCTGTTTTCATCAAAACCGGAGTTAACAATTCCCCAAAAAATCATTCCAAGACCGATTGCTGCAATTGTAAGGGGTAATTTCCAGGACAGATGGCGGGAGATGAGATTGATTTGTAATCCAAGCAACCCAAGCATCAAAACCAGAAGAATCATGGGAATGGCTATGAAATTTAGAGTCATCATAACTTCTGCTCCTTCAATTGCCTGCAGCATGATGAACAAAATAGGGATCGGAATTATAAATAAGGCCAGGGTCTGTATTATCGAATTAACATTTTCAACCCTGGCAAGGGCGAATCCAACCGCCGAAAAGAGCAGTGGCCAAAGAAAAAGAAAGCTGGCACCCGGTGTCAGGATGGATGTAGCCAATGCAATTACCGACAAGACAATAAACGGGCCTGCCATGATACCGGCAGTGCTTAGTTTATCGCTTAACCAGGATGCAGGTGCAATATAAACTGCAGCGATCAGAAGGCATATGGAAACAAGGTAAAACCCGCCGCTGTAGGATGCATTAGTAACAAACCATTCTACTTCGGGGTTGTACGGTTCAATAAAATACCATAAACCAACAGCAAGAAGTGGAAGAATAATTAAAGCACCTAAATAACAAAGAAATCCCAGACCTCCCTTTTTAAAGGTCAAAGTACCATTTCGAAACCCGCTGACCAACAGATAAAGAATAAAGATGAGGGTTAAAATGGAAAGCGGCAATGCCCATGATTCGGGATAATGAATAAAACCTACAGCCGGGATTGTAAAATAAATACGATCGGGTACGGTAATTTTAGTAAGATCATGATGCCCCAATTCCCGGGTAAGCGACAGCATATAGTCGCCATGGTGTTGTAATGACCGGGGGTCAGCGTTTTCATAGTTATCGAGTTGTGTGTGATAGTGTGTGAAGCCATGAACGTTGGCAAAGTCCATGCCCGCATACCCGGAATCTATAAAAACACTAAGGTCAGTATCGTTGGGCATATGCCGGAACATTTCGTTCGACATAGAATCTCCAAATGGCCGGGGTGCTGTTTTGGCAAGGGTCTGGATTAAGCGTCCGTTTTCATCAGAAGTACGAAACATAATCACAGGCCCGGTATAGCCCCTACCTTCAGCATTGAGCACAACACCCGTTTCCGAAGCCCGGGGATGTTCATTTACATAAGCCCTTGCTCCATACAGGCCGGGCTCTTCGGCATCGGTAATCAGTAATATTACATCATTTTGCAGAGGCGGGCCTGAAAGCAGCGCACGTGCCGTTTCAAGGATGGCTGCCACACCATTTCCCGCATCCGTTGCCCCGAATGAGTGGACGGCAGAATCATAATGGGCCATCAACACAACTGCCTTAGTGGAGTTTGTGCCTGGAATGCGGGTTATGATATTTTTTACGGTAGCCGTCCCGATACTATTCGGAAACCGGCGCAGAGAGGTGGTGTTCTGGACTTCATTTTCAAGGCCAAGTTTATTGAATTCATCAATGATATACTGACGAGCTTTTTTGTGTCCAACAGAACCAACTGGCCGTGCTTTTGTTGTAATGTTATAAAGATGAGTGCGGGCCCTTTCGGCGGAAAACTGTGATTCAGAAGCAGAGGCAGGTACAACAGAGGGAGGATTTAATGCAGGTGCGTTTATTGCATACCAGGAAATGACCGCAAGAAAAAGTGTGAGAATAGAGCTAACTAAATAAGATTTATAATTTATATGTATACTGTATTTGTTTACCTGTGGAGAAATTTTCATCAACCTTAGTTTATGTATAAATGAGGCCGGGCTGAAAATTCATAATCTTTCAAAGTAAGTAACCCGGCAATTGTCGGTATTTATATTGTTAAATCAATCGTATGTTTAAACTCCCTTCTTCCTTTTGGTGTGATTAACACCTCTCTTGTGTTTTCTTTCTTCCTTATCCAATCTTGATCCAACATCATCTGGAGTAGGCCTGCCCCAAGCGCACCCGCAACATGATACCTGCGTTCGCTCCAATCCAGGCATTGATGGGCAAAGGACCTTTTTAGCGACTTCAGTTCAACAATATCAATCCCGATTGTTTGAAACCACGATTCTCCCAATTGGGTTACATTGTATTTTGATCCGATTACCTCTATCATTCCATTGTTAATTAAAGAATTTGTTATATCCACGCCAACTTTTCCGGCCAAATGGTCATAACAAGTTCGGGCGAATAGCTCACCTATTGGTTCTGGTCTATTCACTTTTTTGGGGTTCCGGCTTAATGGTAAAAGTGAAGCCATTGATTCGACGACCCGGGCTACTTCCGGATTGGCAAACTGATAGTAGCGGTGGCGCCCTTGCTTTTGCACGGTTAATAAATCAGCAGCGACCAATTTTGTCAAATGGTTACTCGCTGATTGAGCCGAAATTTCTACACACAGTGATAATTCAGTTGCCGTATAAGCTCTGCCATCCAGTAGATTCCATAACATTATGGAACGGGGTTTGTTTCCTAATAGCGAGGCAATTTCACTGAATTGGCTTTCAAATTCCTCCTTGAAGTCATTAATAGGCTCCTTTGCTCCATTTTTCTGAAATAACTCGTCCTTTGTCATAATCATCTACTACCAAAATAAGTTGATTGTTATGGTCACTGTAAAGTACTTCAATGTTAACACCTGCTTGCTCCATCAAACGTGTAATCATGCCCAACTGTCCCGGCTGATCTTGTTTTAATCGTTGAACAAGGATATCATTTTCTCGAATTACATGAATTCCTTTATTCTCAAGCGCTTTTCGGGCTTTGGAAGCATCATAAAAAAGAAAATGAGCTATTCCTGTACCATTCACAACCCATGCTCCTCCACCTTCGACACTAACTCCGGCTTCGGCCAGGGCTTCACCCATTTCTGCTAACGCTCCCGGTTTATTTTCTAATTGTATTGCCAGATCTTTCATAAAATAAATGGGATTTAAAGTTTAATTGGGTTTGATATTAATTTTGGTTCGCACTGAATTTGCTATAAAACATTGGGCATGTGCCAACTGATGGAG
>PWOE01000065.1 GCA_003557585.1 Candidatus Nealsoniibacteriota bacterium
ATTAATTGAGGAGCAATCTTTTCATTGATTATCTTAACTGACTTCAAAACGCCTAAGCCGTTATATCTTTTGCCTTTGTCTCTTAGCTCAAGAGCTTCATGACTTCCAGTTGAGGCTCCTGAAGGAACTGAAGCTTTAACTGAATTCAAAGATACTTCAATCGTTGGATTGCCTCTTGAGTCAATGATTTCCCTTGCTTTGATCGATTCAATTTTCGACATCTTTATCTTTTTTTAAGCTTTGAATATATGAATAAGCCGAGAGAGCTGCTTTAGCTCCTTCGCCTGATGAAGTTATAATCTGCTTGACTCTTATATCAGTGACATCGCCAGCTGCAAAGAGGCCTTCCACCGATGTCTGGCAACTATTATGATCTATCTTAACTTCACCAAGATCGTTGAATTCAACAATGCCTTTAAGAAATTCAACTGCAGGAATTGAGCCTATCTCTACAAAAACACCCTCAACTGCGATCTCTTTCGATAGTCCTTCTTGCTCATAGCTCAAGCTTTCAACAAATTTGCCTCCTTTAATCTCCTTGAGTCTAGCATTCTTAATTATCTCTATCTTGTCATCTTTACTGAGCCTCTCTTGCAAAAACTCATCTGCAGCAAGCTTATCTGAGCTCTCTATTAAATAGACTTTTGGGGAATATTTTTCTGCCATCTCTAAAGCTGTCTCTGCTCCAGAATTACCGCCACCGATAACAGCTATCTTCTTGCCTGAAAAAAGAGGTGCATCACAAGTGGCGCAATAGACGATGCCTTTGCCTGAAAACTTATCTTCACCAGGAACCATTAAAGGTCTTGGATTTTTACCTGAAGCAACGATAACTGATCTTGATTCTATCTTTTTGTCATCGCTAGTGGTAATCAGAAAATAGTCCTCTTTTTTACTTAAAGAAGAGATTGGCTTGCCTTCAATAATATCTATCTCATAATCATCGAGATGGTCTCTGAAAGAGGCCATCAGCTCGACTCCAGAGGTTCTTTTTGTGCCAGGCCAGTTCTCAACAAAAGCGGCTGTGCCAGCTTGTCCCAAGAAATCTTTTGTAATGATTGCTGCTTTTATCTTCTTTCTGGCGGCATAGATGCCTGCTGTTGTTCCTGCAGGTCCGCCACCAATAATTACAAGATCATACATAATTATATACTCTTATGATGCCAACCAACCACCATCAACATTAATCATGGCGCCTGTCATATATGAAGAAGCTTCTGAAGCAAGGAAGACGACTACACTCGATATCTCTTCGGGATTACCCATCCTTTTCATCGGTAAACGTGCTAACAAGCCCTCTAAAGCAGATGAGTCTTGTTTCATTGGATCGACCATCGGTGTCTCTATAACTCCTGGAGCAACTCCATTAACTCGAATATTGTAACGAGCTAAATCCATCGCCAAGGCTTCTGTCATTCCAGCAACTCCTCCTTTGGAAGATACATAGTGAACTAAATTGGGAAAGCTAATCCCTGTTTGACCCATGGCGATAGAGCCGATATTGATGATATTACCTGATTTGTTTTTAGCCATCTCTTTAGCAGCAGCTTGAGAGCAGAGAAAATATCCCTTGAGATTAATATCCATTGTTCGATCCCAGTCTTCTTCTGTCATCTCCATGAAGTCTTTGAAATCGGCAATGCCAGCATTATTAACTAAGATGTCTATCTTGTTGAATTTATCGACTGTTTCAGAAATCATCTTGTCAACGTCTTCTTTGTCAGAGATATCACACTTAATTGCAATCGCTTCGCCTCCTTTTTCTTGAATCTCTTGAACTACTTTTTGGCACTCATCAAAGAGAATATCAGAGACAGTTACCTTGGCGCCTGCCTCAGATAATAGCAGGGCGTGAGTTCTGCCCATTCCTCGAGCTGCCCCAGTTACAATTGCTACCTTGCCTTCAAGATCGAATAATTTAGACATCTTTTTTCTTTATTATTTTATATATATTATCTATTAAATCTGTCGCGACGACTGATTCGCCTAATTCTTGAGCTGCTAAACGACCCGCCGAACTGTTAATGTAGGCTGCGGCAGCGCTAGCATCAAAAAGAGATTCTTTTCGAGCAACCAAAGCTCCAGCGATACCGGCTAAAGTGTCCCCACAACCACCGACAGTGAGATAGGGTGAGCCTATCTTGTTGATTGCAGTCTCTTTACCATCTGATATTATATCAACCTCACCTTTCAAGATGATGGTTGCTTCAAGTCTCTTTGCTTCTTCTTGGACTACTTTCATCTTTTCTTCAAGCGTTAATTCAAAAATATCTTTGTCAGTTAAAGAAAGAAATTCGTAATAATGAGGAGTAATTATACAATCCCTCTGAGCTAAAACTTCTTTCTTGTTTTTAACAGCGTAGATGGCATCGGCGTCTATAATTGTCGGCACTGAAGTCTTTGACAAGAGCTCTAGAATAACTTCTTGGGTCTCTTCTGATCTGCCAACACCACCCCCAAGAACGACAGCTAAATTGCCTCGTGAAACGATCTTGGCTGATTCTATCATAGATAGCAGATCTGGCAGGTGCTCTTTTGTTATCCTTTTGCCCTCAAGAGGATAGGCTGCCAAAGTTGGGCTAAAAGAAGCTATAATATCGGCTGCTCTCTTGGGAGCAATGATTCTAACCATATCAACTCCAGTTTGAAAGGCAGCCATGGCTGATAATGCTGGAGATCCTGAATAAAAATCAGAGCCGCCAATAACAATCAAGAGACCATAGTCGTATTTTCTACTGTTCTTGGGTCTCTCTTTGTAAATCTTGTCTATTATCGATTGATTTATCTCTTGCATATTTTTTATGAATTATCTTTTCTTCTCAAAAAAGCAGGCGTCTCCCATTTTTTTTCTTCTTCCAAAATCTCTTTTTCAGCATCTTCAGTAACTTTCTTTACGTCTAGAGCAGTCCGTCTCACTTTGACATCTACCTTTGACTCTTGAGGTTTCTTTTCCTCTTTCTTGGCTTTAGGCCTCTTCTTCTTTTTGACTTTTTTTTCAACCTTAACTTCTCTCTTTTTTATCAACGGTTTTTTCTTTTCTTGCTTTGGCGGCTTATCTTCAGACTCACAGCCAACTGCCAAAATCATCACTTTGATCTTGTCGCCATGCTTCTCTTCATGAGTTATACCAAAGATAATTGTCGCATTCTTTTTAACTAATTCAAATATATTTTTTGATACTTGAGAAACATCTTTTAGCCCTATATTCTTGCTACCAGTAATATTGAGCAATACCCCGCTAGCTCCCTTTATTCCGTACGGATAAAATGGATTGTTGGTCACTTCTTTTATCACATCATCAATTCCTTTTTGGGAATCGATGACCACAGTGTTGAGATAGGCTAGCTTGCCTCGACCATTAAGAACTGTTTTGAAATCAGCAAAGTCGATATTTATTAATCCTGGGCTATATATAGCTTCAATTAAACCTCGCAAACTCTCTGATAGATTGTTGTTAATCATTGATAAGGCTTCTTTGAGCGGAGCATCTTTATCAATTATTTTGAATATATTCTCGTTGGGCAGAACAGTTATCGCATTGAGGTGGCTCTTGGTCTCTTCTAAAGCATTCTTAGCAATCTCCATCTTCCTGTTGCCTTCAAATTCAAAAGGAAGTGTAAATATTCCATAGACGATACAACCAGCCTCTTTTGCTTCTTTGGCAAAGATCGGCACAGCGCCAGAGCCAGTTCCTCCTCCTAAGGATGAGACCAGAATACAGACATCTTGCCCTTGAAATATCTTTTGAATTCTATCTTTTTCTTCAATTGCCGCATTTTTACCAATCTCGTAATCCATACCTGTACCAAAGCCTCCGGTAAGCTTTTCTCCAAAAGCAAAACCTCTAACCTTTTTAGGTAGAGACTTAATTGATCTCTTATCAGTGTTAGCTGCAACAAAATCTACTTTTGCCAACGTAGATGAGATTTCAGAGATTATCGACGCACCTCCACCACCGACCCCAACAACTCTAATTTTTGTCTTGGAGGTAGAGTTTTCTATTTTTTGAGGTGACTTTTTTTTAACCGTATTTTTTCTGGCCATATTTTTATTTTTTATTTAAATTCAATTCATTTTATAACACTATTTCAATCAATGCAAATTGAATATTTCTTTGATAATTCGTCGAATCTCTTGCAATGCAGATAGCCATATCTTTGCACCTCTATTCTTATGAGCTCTATCTCTTTTTCTTGATTAATTATCTTGGAGAAGAACTTGTCAGCCAAGCTAACTATCTCTTCTTCAATCGTTTCAGGAATCATATCTCTTGCCGGTATCAATATCTCTTTTTCCTTGATCTCAACGGCAGTTAATCCCATGCCGA
>PWOE01000039.1 GCA_003557585.1 Candidatus Nealsoniibacteriota bacterium
CATTTGCAACTATTAAATTGTTATCAAGTACCTGAACGTTTCGAATTCCACTGAAGAAATAATCACCCACTTCTGTAATTTCAGCCACTTTTGTAAGTTCAACTTGATTTATTTGAAAAAAATAGGAAAGTATAAAAACAAGATATAGCATAGATTTAAACTTTTTGAATTAGTGGGGTACACATAACGGTTTGGCGTTTAACCGGTTTGGCCATTGGAAACTACTAAGGTGATAAAAAGCAATATATACCGCAACTCTGAAAATCTTTAATTTTGGCAATTAGCGGCGAAATCCGGTTGAAACGCTGGTTATACCTCTGTTTGAACAATAGAGACACAATTCCTTTCAACTACTTTTAATTATCATTTTATCTGTTTTTACTCATTACCCTTAAGCAGATAAAATTTATTGTTATTCAATAAATTATTACCGATAATGGGAGAAACAGAAATAAAAATTAAATTCTATGAAAGTACAATTGGAGAAAGACTGGACGTTAGCTCACTTTATATCTTATATAGCTGCAATTACTGCAGTACTATTAGGAATTCAACTTATAATTCAGCTCGTAATGTTCAGTCATGTTGGAATGGATTTCCCGGTTAAATATACTGTTGAGAATTCTGATCAATTTGGCAGCATTACAAGAGATGGGTTAATGTTTATGCCTGATTACCAACAAGAAGGTCGATTAATTGTAAAAGAAGTGGAAAATCGATCGGGTATCCATTCATTTTTTCTAGTTTCATTTAAAATAGTGGAGAGTGGTATGTTTATATTTTGTGCCTTTCTGGTATGGCAAATATTCAGATCTGTTGCAAGAAATAAACCTTTTTCCAGGGACAATTATAAGAGACTCTTTATTGTAGGATGGATTTTTGTACTTGCAGAACTTTTTGTTTTAGGACGGGCATTTTACATCGATTGGCTCACCTTTGATGCGTTTGCGTCAGATCCATTTACTTTAATACGAACAACGGGTGATTTATCAAACCTTATGATTATAGGAATCGTGATTATTGTTATCGGTTACGTATTTAAGGAAGGCCACCGTATTTACGAAGAACAAAAATTAACGGTGTAGTAATGGCTATTATCGTAAATCTTGACGTCATGCTTGCCAAAAGAAAAATGTCTCTTACCGAGCTCTCTGAGAAAGTAGACATAACGATTTCAAATCTTTCAATTCTCAAAACAGGTAAGGCCAAAGCCATACGGTTTTCAACTCTTGAGGCAATTTGCGAGGCTCTTGATTGTCAACCTGGGGAAATTCTTGAATATAAACAAGAGGTATAACGGTGCGGCATTTGTGCGGCGTGGCAACCAATAAGGCTATGTGCAACAAGCGCTTACACGTCCGCACGAAATGCTTGTTATAAACCATTGCTGCGCATGGGTTTAGTTTTCTGGTACTTCTTCATCACGATTGAAAATATCGAGATGGTCTAATAAGAAACCGCACTCGTCCGGATTTTTAAACAAGGACACGGAATGATCATCACCTTCAAAAGGATCGGTGATATTGCCCTTTCCTGATTTTTTGCCTCGCATGGTGATAATGAAAGAATTCTTTACAATCGGCAAGTCATTCAAGGTTTTATCTGTCAAACCATCTTTTCTAAGGTTTTTTAGAATTTGGCCAAAATCCAAGCCTAACTGATGGCGGCAGTTGAAATAAAGCCACCAAATCAAATCGAAGGCTGAATTCTTCAAAATAGCTTTTTTTATTTCATCCTCGGTAATCTTTTTGATGATTTCTTCTTCTTTTAGCCATTGGTATTCAGGATGAAGGTACAGGCATTCGATGACAGAGAGAACATTTGCCAATGCTTTTGGTGATTCATTTTTGAGATGCAGCAGCAAGCTGATGGCTTTTCGAATATTTGTTTTTAGTACCCGCTCTCTTTTATTGATCGGGATGTTGTCAGATACAAATTCAATCCTGATACGTTCATGTATCTCCCGTTTCTGCCCATTATTTTTACGGCGTAGTGTAACTTCTGAAATAAACTTTTCAATGATACTGGTTCCGCGATGTTCACGGTGTATATCCAAAGTTTTCAACAGAGTTGATTCAAAAACTTTAAAGGGAATCCCTGAGTTGAAATCATCAAATGGCTTTCGTTTCAACGAAAAAGGTTCATATTTCTGGCTGTGATCTCTGAAAAGACTATCTGGTAGTTCCGCCTTTGAAGTCTTTTGTTCGTTCACATGTAAATTGAATTCGCCAAGTACTTCAATAACCGTTTTGATGATTATAGCTGCATCTTTTTCAGAATGAACCAGAAACCTATAATCATCTTTAAACCGGGTGGCAACGAAATCAAGCCCTTTTAATCGTTCGGAAATAACCTTGTCACGTTCACTCAGAATGAGCTCCACTACCAAATCACTGACAACCGGACCAACCGGCAGGCCACTTGTGCGTGCATCATTGGAATACTGAAATAATTTGTCCAGTTGATTTCCAAGTTTATTGTAATCTTTGAAATTTTGCCCGGCTTTTTTTCGGTCGCCGTACCATGCCCATGCAATGCTGTGTGTATACACTGAGTTGTAGAAATTGGTAATATCGATTTTGGCAAGAAATTTAAATCGGTGTGACTCTGCAACCAGATCTTTTTCGGCCATTTCCAGGAATTCGTAGATCATACGTCCCGAGCGCAGCTTGCCAACCCCTTGATCATCACCACTGCTTAAGGGAATGGGAAAACTATAGGAGTAGATGTGGTTTTTGGGATCGAAAAGCTTGTCTAATACCTCATCACAGCTTTGTATAAAATGATAAACGATATCGTGATAATATTTGGGATGAATGATCCCAAAAACTCTCTGAATTAAACCGGTCTTTGGAAATGATATGGTTCGTAATTGCTTTTCACTTCCGAATCGTAAGTTATTCAAATCAGCAACATTCGGAGAGTCTTCTAATGAAAAGGAATTGATCTCAAAGGAGGGAGGCAACACATACTGTTCAGGGTAATACCCTTCATTTAAAAGCCATTCAGCAATTTTGGTTCTTCCATCTTTTGTGGCTGATCGCAACCGTATTAAACGCTCTGTTTCATCTCTATGTTTTTGTGGGAGACTCAAATCTTATTTATCCGATATTTTCTTCTTCAGCTTTTTCCCTTCCACCGTCAGCCGGTACTTCTGATTCGGATGGTTGGGGCTTTCCGGGTATGTCATTTCAATGAATCCTATTTTCATGGCCGGTTCAATGTAATTCAGTCTGAAATAATCGTCATGCTTCAATCCCAGTTTTTTTTGTATTTTTGACCGTTTCATCTCACCATCCAAAGCGCCAACTACTTTTTGAACTTCCCCACTAACTTCCCCGGTAGCTTCCCCACTTACTTCCACAGTAACTTGACCCGTAGCTTTTACAGAACCTTTTACCGCAACCGGATGTATCGAAATCGGAATGATCGCCTTAAACACATCGCCCTCTATAAATTCCGGTTCAGTGCCGGGGGTGTAGAGGCCGCAATATTTGTAGGTATTTCGTACGCCGGAGCCCAGTTCGTCAACCCGGCCGATTTCTTTAAAGAAGCGGGCGATCATCGGGTTTTTGGGATAGGGGGAAAAATTCTCCGGGTCGATGTTGCCTCTTCCGTGGGGTTTGTTCCAGTTTTCCGTGAACACTCGGTCTTGTTCGATCACCAGCTTGGCGGGATAGGGATTGGTGAACTCGCGGTGGATGAGCACATTCCCGATCACTTCCCGGAATATCCGGTCCCGGAGATTGATACGCTGGTCGCCTTCCAGGTGGAATTTTTCCGGCAGGTGTTTGGCGATAAATTCCATCAGCCGGTCATAGCTTTCGATCAGGTTAACGCGGATATCATCGCGGTCGTCGTAACGGTCGGTGTTTTGGATGCGGACAATGGCATCGGTTTTAAAATGAGGCAGTACACTGGTTATCACCTCATCTTTACCCAGCAATAATACTGCCGCAAGGGTGTAGCCGGTTTCCCCGGTCTGCATATCTTTTTTGTGCAGCCCGGCTGATTTGAGCAGCTCCTCATTATCCATTTCCAGCCAGGGATGGTCGGGGCGTTGGCTGCGGGCCAGTTTACGCACACGGTCAAACAGCGATGCCTTAAAATCATCCGGAGTGATGTAGGAATACACTTTGTTTTCCGTGTAGCTGCTCTGTTTGCGCAGGTACAACTGGGTAACCTGTTCCGGCTGGTTGGTGATATCAAAATCTCCGTCTTCGTTGCGGTCGAAGATTTTACCGGCG
>PWOE01000113.1 GCA_003557585.1 Candidatus Nealsoniibacteriota bacterium
AAGTCACCTCCTTTCTGGCTAAACTATAGCATTAAGAGCTAATAAGTCAAGAAAGCTCTTTCTCTATAATCTTTTTAACTGATTCTGGATTGGCCTTGCCTTTTGTCTTGGCCATTACTTGACCTATCAAGAATTGAAGTGATGCCTCTTTGCCTTGCTTGAGATCATCCACTGCTTTTTCGTTTTGAGAAATAATTTCTTTAATAATCAAAGCTAGCTCCTTGCTATCACTCATCTCTGATAATCCCTTCTCTTCAATAATATTTGATGGATCAGCTCCACTCTTTAGCATCTCTTGTAATAAGATTTTGGCAATCTTGCTTGATATCTCCTTCTTGTGGATTAATTTAATTAACTCAGCAAAATTCTCAGGAGTTATAATGTTTTCAATTCCGTCTTTCTTCAACAAAGACCTTAAGTCACCTAGAATGTAATTAGCAGCTGCCTTTGATAGTTTCAAGCTCTCTTCTTTAGCTATCTCGCTCTTGATATCTTCTTCTTTAATCCAATTATTGAGCTCGCTAATAACTTTTTCGTAATAGTCTGCGGAGTCTCTATCATTGATAAATATCTCCACACTCTCTTCATCTAAACCATATTCTTTCTTAAACCTCTCTCTTTTTTCTTTGGGCAACTCTGGAATTGATGCCTTCATATGATCTAAATCGATACCCTCTTCTTTGATAGAGATTGCTGGCAAATCTGGCTCAGGAAAATACCTGTAATCATGAGACTCTTCTTTACTTCTTTGAAGTATCGTCTTTTGTTTATCCTCATCCCAACCCCTTGTCTCTTGATAAATTCTCTCTTTTTTATCTAAAATCTCTTTTTGTCTTTCAATCTCATAATTAATCGCTTTCTCAATCGCCTTGAATGAATTAATGTTTTTTATTTCAACCTTATCACCTAGTTTTTTTCTATCACTTGAAAGCGATATATTGGCATCAACTCTTAGCTCTCCCTTCTCCATATCAGCGCTAGAGACTTGTAAATATCTAAGAATTAATCTTAATTCTTCAGCAAATTCTTTTGCCTCTTGGGCAGAATGAATGTCTGGTTCAGTGACAAGCTCCATTAAAGGAACCCCTGCTCTATTGAAATCAACTAAAGAGTAATTTGACTCTTTGGGATGAACCAGTTTGCCGGCGTCTTCCTCTAAATGAATTCTAGTGATTCTTATCTCTCTTTCCTTGATCTTGAGCTTGCCTTTTTGACAAAAAGGCTTGTCATACTGACTTATCTGATATCCCTTTGGTAAATCGGGGTAGAAGTAATTTTTCCTATCAAACTTTGACTCTTCTGCTATCTCGCAATCTAATGCTAGGCCGGTTTTAACGATCTTGATAATCGCTTCTCTGTTCACAACAGGCAAAGAGCCCGGTTGACCAGTGCAAACAGGACAGATATTAATATTCGGCTCTTGAGCATCTGAGTCGTTTGCGCAAGAACAGAATATTTTAGAGGCTGTATTGAGCTCTATATGAACCTCTAATCCAATGGTCGGATAATACTTAACCATCTACTTTTTCTTTTTTTGTAACTCTTTAACAATCTTAACACCAGAGCTAGTTCCAACAATATCAGCCCCAGCTTTAATCATCTTTTTAATGTCATCAAGAGTTCTAACATTACCCGATGCCTTGATTAAAAGACCCGGGGCATTATCTCTCATTAGCTTTAAGTGATAAGCTTTTTCTTTCATCTCTCGATTCTCTAAAGGATCTTTAGAAGTGGCTGTTTTAACGCAGATTGCTCCTGCCTTTTTAACTATCTTAGAAGCTTTCTTGATTTCGTCATCTGTTAAAAAACCTGAACCGATAATAACTTTTGTCGGCAGGATCTTGCAAATAACTTTTAAATCTTTAAGGACTTTATCGTATCTCTCATATTTCATGTCAATGATGTTCATGACAATATCTAGTTCATCGCCACCATCCTTTTTTACTTTTTTACAGACCTTAACTCTTTCGCTGTGTGAAGAAAGACCCATAGGAGGATCAACCAAGACAACAACTTTAGGCTCTTCACCTTTGAGTTCCTGGCTAGCTAATTTAGTCCATTCGGGGTTAATGCAAACACCATGAAAATTATATTTAATTGCTTCTTGGCAAAGCTTTTTAATATCTTTAGCTTTAGCTTCTTTTCTAATATCTGTGTGATCTATTGTTTGAGCTATCTTTTGCATAATATTTAAGTTCTTTTTCGCGAAATATCGCTTCTAAAAACTCTTTTTATTTTTTATCTAAAACAAGAAAGGTTAGTTTATAATCACTTGTCTCTTTTTCTTCTCTTTCAACTTCCACCCAAAGAGAAGAGTCATATTCGGGAAAGAATATATCTGCCTTGAAAGAGGCATCAATTAAAGTTAAGTAGATTCTGTCTGCTAAAGGTAGAAATTGACGATAAACAGAGGCTCCGCCTGCAATCATAATCTCCTCGACATCCCCTGCTTTATCTATAGCATCTTCTACTGATTTGGCAATCAAGCAATTCTCTTCTTGAAAATTGTCTTCTCTGCTTAAAATGATATTAGTTCTATCGGGCAAGGGCTTACCAATTGATTCAAATGTCTTTTGCCCCATAATAACTGGTTTACCTAGAGTCTTTTCTTTGAAATATCTTAAATCTTCTTTAATCTTCCAAGGCAAAGAGTCGCCAAGACCGATCTCTCTATTTTTACCCATCGCCGCAATGATTGAAATTCTTGGCATCTTAAAATCCACCAACATTAGTTATTGGTGCTTTGATTCCAGAATAAGGATCGTAGTTTTGTAATTCAAAGTCTTGAAACTTGAAATCGTCTATATCTTTAACCTGAGAATTAATTTTCAAAGAAGGTAACTCTTTTGGCTCTCGAGATAGCTGCTCTTCAACTTGATTGAAATGATCAGAATAGATATGTGCATCACCAAAGCTATGTACAAAATCACCCAACTCAAGGTTTGTAACTTGGGCAACCATCAAAAGAAGCATGGCATAACTGGCAATATTGAAAGGAACTCCTAAGAACATATCTGCACTTCTTTGATATAATCCTAGATTTAATCTATTGCCTTGAGTCACTGTGAATTGAAATGTTGTGTGGCAGAAAGGTGGGGTTTCATTTCTATTCTTCTCTGAAGCCATAGCATAGATAAAGTCCGGATTCCAAGCTGAGACAAGATATGACTTTCTAAAGGGTTTATCTTTCAAGCCATCTATCACCCAGCCAAGCTGGTCAATTTCTCTGCCATCACTGGCTGGCCAACGTCGCCACATTCTTCCGTAAGAATAGATTAAATCAGCCCACTCTTTAACAAAATCATCGCTTTCTGGAAGCTCCTTGATCTTGTTTATAAAATCCTCTTGGCTCAAGTCTTTATCGGGATCATTCTTTAAGCAATGCTTGTGATATCTTTTCCAGGCCCATTCATCCCATATATGAACATCATTATCAACTAGATATTTAATGTTGGTATCGCCTTTTAAAAACCAGAGAAGCTCATGTAATATCCCTCTGAAAAATACTTTTTTTGTTGTTAACAATGGAAATCCTTCTGATAAATCAAATCTCATCTGACGACCAAATACAGACTTGATATAAGGGATTTCTCGACCCTCTTTTTCATATTGACTTTTAACTTCAGGAGTTAGAAAAACCTCTTTTTTAGAGCCTTTTTCCATTATCTCCTTGAGTAGTTCTAAATATTGATATTCAGACTTGTTTCTCATAATTAAACTTGTTCTTCTTTGCCATCGGTTGAGACCCGACCTCCTTGCCACTGTCCTCTATACTGACTTCCCTCTCCTAGTATCTCTTGAAAAGTAATGTGCACAATTCGGGCTCCAAAAGATATCTTGATTGGGCTCTTGCCCATATTTATTAAACCAAATGTTAATTCTCCTGAATAGCCTGGCTGGACAATTCCATTCAAAAGAGCCAGTCCCGACCTAAAAAGAGTCGTTCTTGGGAATATGATACCAGATAATGATTTAGGTAAATTCACCTTTTCAATGGTCTTTATTAGATAGTACTTGCCTGGCTCAAAAAGAAAGCTCTTTTCTTCTTTTTCATCATATCTCTCAACTAATACGCTCTCTGGCGTCTCCCTTTCTTCAATACCTAAAGACCCATCTCCTTCAAGAGAGTAAATTTCTCCTAAACGAAGATCAAAGCCAGCTCCTTCTGGGTTGTTTAATTCTCTATCACAAAGACCCTCAACTAAATTAATTTCTTTAACTAATTTGTGAAGTTCTTTTATGCCTAATATCATTTAGCTTTCTTTAATTTTTATTTCCACTTCTTTGGGAGTATATTGCCTAATCTTGATACCTCTTTTTTCAGCTAACTCCCAGGCCTCATTCTCTTCTTCTTTACCCTCGCCACCCGTCTTTAATCTTTCATATTTCTCTAGATAAACTATCTCTGAGACTCCAACATTATTGAGAGCTTTAAGACAATCGTAACATGGAGAAGATGTTACATAAAGAGTCGCTCCTCTTAATCGTCTAGTGTCTTGGCAATTAATGATTGCATTAATTTCTGCATGAATGCCTCGACACCTTTTAAGATTACCGTCTTTATCGCCATCAATCTTAGCGCAACCAACCTCTATACAGTGATCATCTCCTTCTGTGGGCCCATTATAACCCAAAGAGACTATTCTTTTTCTTTCATCAACTAAAACAACCCCTACTTTGTGAAATTTACAAGAAGTTCTCTCTGAAACCAAAAGAGCCAGACCCATAAAAGTATCATCCCAAGATAGCTTTTTGGTTCTGGCTTTTTTAATGTTTTGATTCATGATTCTTTAATCGATGATTTCTACTCCCATATTTTTGGCTGTTCCTTCGATGACCTTCATCGCTGCATTTATATCGTCTGTATTTAAATCAGCCATCTTCTTCTCAGCTACTGACTTTAATTGAGCCTTGGTCATCTTGCCAACTTTCTTTTTTTGAGGAACTCCTGACCCCTTTTCAATGCCTATCTCTTTTTTAATCAATTCTGATGCTGGTGGCTGTTTAAGATGAAAATCATAACTTCTATCTTCGTAAACATTAATCTCTACAGGAATCTTAAAACCATCTTGGTCTCTTGTCTTATCGTTGAATTGCTGGCAAAATTCAGCAATATTCAAGCCATGCTGAGCCAAAGCTGGGCCGACTGGAGGAGCTGGAGTCGCTTTTCCAGCAGCAATCTGAACTTTAATAACAGCTTTAATCTTTTTTTTCATATTTTTATATCTTTTTTATCTGCAATGAATCTAATTCAACGGGAGTATCTCTCCCAAACATATTAACTAAAACTTTAATTTTACCTCTTTCCATATCGATTTCAGAAACCTTGCCATCAAATTCTTTGAAAGGTCCATCAATTATCTTAACCATACTGCCTACTTCGACATCTATCTTGTATTTCGCAACATCTGCGCCCATTCTTTTCTTTAATGTAGTTATCTCTTTTTCTGACAATGGCAAAGGAGTCGTTCCAGCACCGACAAAACCGGTCACATTTGGAGTATTTCTAACAACATACCATGAATCATCTGTAACAATCATTTCAACTAAAACATATCCTGGGTAAATCTTCTCCTCAACCATCTTTCTTTTGCCGTTCTTAATCTTTATCTTTTTTTCTTTTGGAACAATTACACTAAATATCTTATCTTCCATACCTAAAGATTCTACCCTTTGCCGAAGATTCTTGGCAACGGCCTCTTCATAACCAGAATAGGTATGGATAACATACCATCTTTTTTGTTCAGATATCTTTTGTCGAGACATTTCTAATTAATTATAACTCTTTGTAGAAAAAAATCTAAACCACCTAAAAAAGCTGCTACAGCAACTGAAACTCCAACGACTATAAGAGTATATTTAACTGCTTCTTTTCTAGTTGGCCAACTAACCTTTCTTGTCTCTTGGCGAACTTCACTAAAAAAGAGCCTTATTTTGTTGAGTAATCCATTCTTTGGCATGTCTGAATCTTAACTAAAGTAACCTCTTTTGTCAAACCTTATATATCTAAGTTTTTGACCTGTTTGGCGTGTGTCTGTATAAACTTTTTTCTTGGGAAAACCTCTTCTCCCATTAAAATATCAAATATCCTATCAGCTTCCTTGGCATCTTCTATGGTTGCTCTAAGCAGAATTCTATTCTCAGGATTCATGGTCGTTTCCCATAGCTGTATAGGATTCATCTCTCCTAAACCCTTATATCTTTGAATGTTAATATTGGGCAAAGTAGATTCTTCTTTTTTCTTTGACTTCTTATCATCTTTCATAGAAGAGACGATCTCTCTTTTATCATCCTCGGTGTAGGCATACTCTATTCTTTTGCCTGACTGTATCTTATAGAGAGGTGGCTGCGCTATATAAAGATATCCTGCTTCAATGATTGGCCTGAAATATCTATAAAAAAGTGTCAAAAGAAGAGTCTTGATATGATTACCATCACTATCAGCATCGCTCATAATAATAACTTTATGATATCTTAGCTTATCAATATTAAAATCTTCAGCAACTGCAGTTCCTAAAGCAATAATCAATGATTTTATCTCTTTAGAAGCCAAGACTTTATCCAATCGAGCCCTTTCAACGTTCAATATCTTACCCTTTAAAGGCAAGATTGCCTGAAATCTTCTGTCTCTGGCTCCTTTACAAGATCCACCCGCCGACTCTCCCTCAACGATATAAAGCTCTGATTCCTCTGGCTTCTTAGAGGAGCAATCAGCTAATTTGCCGGGCAGAGATAGGCCCTCTAAAACTCCTTTTCTTAAAACTGTCTCTCTAGCTGCTCGAGCAGCTTTTCTTGCCTTGGAAGAAAGTAGGCATTTCTCAATGATGCTTTTAGCATCTTGAGGATTTCTCTCTAAATAATCTACCAAGGCCTCTGAGACAACCGCCTCAACTGCTGGCTTAACCTCAGGATTGCCAAGCTTTGATTTCGTTTGACCTTCAAATTGTGGCTCTTTAACTTTAACCGAAACGACAACCGTCAATCCTTCTCTTACATCATCACCACCTAAATTATCATCGCCACTTTTTAAAATGCCATTTTTACGGGCATAATCATTTAAACTTCTTGTTAGTGTTGATCTAAAGCCAGTCAAATGACTGCCACCCTCTTTGGTCAAGATATTATTAGCAAAACTCTCTTCGTATGATTCGAACTCTTGAGTATAATTAAAGGCAGCCTCAACAACTATCTCATCCTTGGTCCCTAGGCAATAAAATGTGTTTAAGTGTTGCTTTATAGATCCCCTTGTGAGGTATTTTACATAAGACAAAAGACCCCCTTCAAAATAAAAAGTGTAGCTCTCATTCTTGCCCTCTCTCTTGTCGGAAAAGACAATTCTAGTTCCTTTGGTGAGATAAGCCTGTTGCCTTAAATGATTAATAATCTTCTTGGGAACAAAGTTTATCTCTTTAAATATCTCAACATCGGGCTCAAAGATAACAGTTGTGCCTCTTTTTTTTGTTTTGGAATCTTTAACAAGCTTGGTTTTAGTTTTTCCCTTGGCATATTCTTGATAATACTTGTTGCCATCTCTGTAAACTTCCGCTCTCATCCAATTTGATAAAGCGCAAACCACAGATACTCCAACGCCATGCAAGCCTCCTGAAACTTGATAGGCCTTGCCACCAAATTTTGCTCCAGCATGCAAAGTCGTCATGACAGTTTCTAAAGCTGACTTTTTTGTTTGTGGATGAGTGTCTATGGGAATTCCCCTGCCATCATCTGAAACACTAACCCTATTGTCAGGCAAAAGAGTGACTTCAATATTCTTCGCGTAACCAGCAATTGCCTCATCCAAAGAGTTGTCTAAACACTCTTTAATTAGATGGTGCAAGCCATCGGGTCCAGTAGATCCAATGTACATCCCAGGTCTTTTGCGAACTGGTTCTAATCCTTGCAAAACAAAGATATCTTTTGAAGTATAGCCTTTTTTTGTTTCTTTTTTTTGTTTCATCTATTTCAATAAAAAAAGAGTCGTTTTTAAAAAATATTAAAGCTCTTTTTATTCCTTATTTTATGATTAACTATCCTTATTTTAACTTAATTTTAGAGTTAAAGCAAGTCTATTAAAAGATAAAAAAACCGACTTAAGTCGGCTTATTTTTTTCTTTTTTGTGAGATATAATTTCAGTTGGTTCGGCAAATGATTGCGTTTTTTTAAATATAATTCCATTCTCTTTTACTCTTCCTATTAATCTCTTTTCTCCATTTGATTCCACTATCTCGGCTCTTCTTATTTCTAAAACATTTCCCGAGGAAGTCCTGACGTCAATGCGGCGATACTCTCCAACTGATAAGTCTCCTACTCTTATCACAAACAATCTCTCCTTTCTTTTTTCAATGTTCTTGTTTGGCGGGGACGACCGGACTCGAACCGGCAACCTCCACTGTGACAGAGTGGCGATCTAACCAATTGATCTACGCCCCCAAATGAACTGTGCCGGCGGGAGGACTTGAACCTCCGACCTACGGCTTATGAGTCCGTCGCTCTTACCAACTGAGCTACGCCGGCTCGATTCAATATATTTTAAAAAAATGTTGCGGGGGCCGGAATTGCACCGGCGCCTTGAGGTTATGGGCCTCACATGGTACTACTCCACCACCCCGCATTAATGTTTTGTATCTTAATACAGTTTAACAAGAAAATCAACCCTAAGATATGGCGCTTAAATTCCTAAACGTTCTCTCATAAACTTTAAGCGTCTCTCTCGCTTTTTCCAAGGTAAGCTGATAGTCAGGGTCATAAACAACATTATTTCTAGTTTTTCTCGCTTCTTTGATCTCATCAATGTTTTCAAGTTCAGAGCTAGTTGTCTTTTCCAGCTTCTCTTCTATCGTCTTTTCGCTATGACCAATTCTTTCAAGAGTCTTATCAAGCATCATATCAGCCTCTATAATTGCCAACTTATACTCTGATTCTAGGCCGCTATCTAGCTTCTTTTCAATCTTCTTCCATTCTTTCAAGAGCTTACTGCTTCCTTGAGGCTTAAAAGAGAGGAACTCTGATGCCTCCTCAAAAAACCTTAAATTTAATCGCTGACTTACTAAAAGGACAAAAATTATCACTCCTAAAAAAACTATTGACAAGACGATGAAAACAATTTGCGAAATTTCTATAATATCATTGAATGGTTGCGGAATTGTTTCTGGTGATAATAGATAAGAAATTATTTCTTCCATATTTTTTCAAAATATTCAGCTGCTTTAAAAATATCCGACTCTTTGAAATATGAGCCAATTACCTGCATGCCGACAGAAAGATTGCCGACCTTACCACAAGGTAAAGATATTGCTGGCAAACCAGCTATATTTACGCCGGCAGTAAAGATATCTGAAAGATACATAGCTAAAGGGTCTTTTGCTTTCTCACCTATCTTGAAAGGTAATGTCGGTGATGTTGGTGCTAAGATTAAATCAACTTCCTGAAAAGCTTCTTTGAAATCATTGATAATTAAAGATCTTGCTTGTTGGGCTTTCTTGTAGTAAGCATCATAATAGCCAGCTGAAAGAGTGTAGCTTCCCAGAGAAATTCTTCTTTTGACTTCAACTCCTAGCCCATCTTTTCGACTATTGAAATATCTCTCTGAAAGATCTTTACCTTCTTTAGATAAACCATACCTCAATCCATCATAACGTGCTAGGTTTGCTGATATCTCCGATGGTGAAATTATATAATAGACTGGTAGGGCATATTCTGTGTAAGGCAAACTTATTCTCTTAATTTTGAAGCCTTCTTTTTCAGCAGCAACAATCGCTTCTTCTATCTTTTCTTCAACATTTTTATCAATTCCTTTTTTGAAATATTCCTCAGGAATTCCAATCCTGAAGTTCTTAACATCTTTATCTGAATCTTTGAAAGTGTAATCAGCTGAGGTAGAGTCCATCTTGTCTTTACCTGATATCGCTTTGAAAACAATCTTGGCATCCTCAACGTTTTTAGTTAAAGGGCCAATCTGATCTAAAGATGATGCCATGGCTATCAGGCCATATCTTGAAACAGCGCCATAGGTCGGTTTTAATCCAACTAACCCGCAAAACGAAGCTGGTTGCCTTATCGATCCACCCGTATCAGAGCCAAGGGCAAAACAAGAGAAGTTGGCAGCAACAGCTGCTGCTGATCCTCCAGAAGATCCTCCAGGAACTAAATCTGTATTCAATGGATTTCTGGTAACTCCATATGCCGAGTGCTCTGTAGACGAACCCATGGCAAATTCATCCATGTTGGCTTTACCGATGATTATTGAGCCCGCTTTCTTTATCTTTTTAATTACTGTTGCATCATAGGGGGCGATGTAATTTTCCAACATCTTTGATCCGGCAGTTGTTTTTCCTCCTTTCATCAAGATATTATCTTTAATCGCAGAAGGAATACCGCTTAAAATTGGAATATCTTTTTTTCTTGCAATCTCTTTGTCAATCTCTTTTGCTTGAGATATCACCTCTTCTCTGTTAAAGCTCAGCAGAGAGAAGATGAAATCATTGTTCTTCTCAATCTCTTTGATAAAAGACTCTGCTATATCAAGAGCCGAAAAAGATCTTTTCTTTAGTCCTTGGTTTATCTCTTTTATCGTTTTTTGAAAGAAATCGCTCATTTAAAGACTGACTTTACTTTAAGAAAACTACCTTCTTTTTCAGAAAAAAGAGCTACTATTCCTTTCTTGTTGTCGAAGCTTTCAATCTCATCCTCCCTGGCCTTGCTGTACTCTTTAATCTTGAATAACAATGTTTCAGATTCTTTAATTTTTAGCTCATCTATCTTCTCAATATAATCTAAAATATCGGAGAGATCTTTTTGCAAAGACTCTTTTTCCTTTTCTTTTAAACCAATCTTAGAAAGATTAAGTATCTTTTCTATAATTGTCCTATTAATCATCTCTTTTTATTATTGTTTGGGAGCTTCTAGCATGTCTGTCTCCAAGAGAACCTCGTGCAACTCATCGATATGCTCTAAGACAAAGCCGGCTCCCCTAGCGACCGCTGTTAGCGGATCATCTGCTATCTTAGTTTTTATCTTGGTCTCTTCAGCTATTAATTGATCGAGCCCTTTCAAGAGACTACCTCCACCCAAAAGATAAATTCCTTTGTTCATGATATCGGCCAATAATTCTGGTGGAGTATCTTCCACTGTTAATTTTATCGATGTAATAATCTCTTTAACCGACTTCTCCATTGCCCTTCTAATATCTTTGTCAGTAACAATTATCTCTTCTGGTAAACCAGTTACAACATTTCTACCTCTTATCGGCATCTCTAATTTATCTTTAAGCGGATAAGCAGATCCTATGCTAATCTTCACCTCTTCCGCAGTTCTTTCTCCTATTAGCAACTTGTACTCTTCTTGAGCAAACTTTATGATGTCTTCGTTAAGCTTGTCTCCAGCAACCCTAAGACTTCTAGCGACAACTATTCCTCCAAGTGAGATAACAGCAACTTCTGTTGTTCCACCACCAATATCAACTATGAAATTTCCGCCTGCATCTTGAACTTGTAGGCGAGCTCCAATCGCTGACGCCATCGGCTCTTCTATCAAGAAGACCTCTCTTGCTCCAGCATTCTTGCCCGCATCTTGAACGGCCTTCTTTTCAACTTCAGTAACCCCAAATGGAATGCCAACAATCAATCTCGGTCTTAATTTTATGAAAAACTTTCTGTCATAGGCTTTGTCTATGAAATATCTCAACATCTGCTCGGTGACGTCAAAATCAGAAACAACTCCTGAAACAAGAGGTCTTGTTGCCACTATATGAGCTGGTGTCTTGCCAACCATTCTTTTAGCCTCTTCTCCTATCGCTAGAATCTGACCAGTCTTTTGATTAACAGCAACAACTGATGGTTCAGATATTATTATTCCTCGCCCCCTGACATAGACAAGAGAATTAGCTGTCCCAAGATCAATACCGATATCGGTTGAAAATTTACTAAAGAATTCTTTGAGATAAGATTTAATCATATTAGTCTTTGAATGTCATAAATAGTAACAAATATTAATAGACCCACCAGTATTAAAAAGGATATTGCAACCGCATTCTTTTCAATCTTGGGATTCAGTGGCGATCCCTTAATCTTTTCAATCATCAATAAAAGAAATCTACCTCCATCCAAGGCTGGTATCGGCAAAAGATTAAATATCGCTAAAGAGATAGAGATAATTGCTATTATTGTTAAGTAATCAACTAAACCTCTTTCTATCGCTCCCACAAAAATCTCTCCGACAATAGCGACAGGACCAGCAAACTTAACCTCCTCTGGCATCGGCTCTCTTAGAACAGCTCTTCTTGCTATATCAAAAAGAGATGTTGTTATTAAACGTGTCATCCTGCCCGTCATTATTATTCCATAAAAAGGAGCTGTATAGAAGGGGTATCTCTGGGTTGTCATCCTGTTGAAATGAACTCCCATCAATTCATCTTCTTCTAATGCTTCCAGCGATACAAGAAGATTCTCTTTGCCTCTGGTAATTGAAAACTCTAAATCCTTGCCCTTATTCTCTGCTATGAACTTCTTAAGATCCTCTGATCTATTAATTGAGCTAAAAGAGTCATTGAATCTAGCTTCATTAATGATGTCGCCTGGAATTATCCCTGCTTGCGCTGCAGGAGATTCAGAGACGACCCCGATAATCATTACTTGAGCATCGGGAGCATAAAAATCATCATCGATTGCTGTTGGCGAGCCGATTATCGCTATTAAAGTTAAAGCGACGAAAGCAACAATCCAAAAAGCGATTACTCCTCCTAGAATTATCGCAGACCTTTGCAATATCGATTTTTCACTGAAGCTTCTCTTGTCTTTGATTCTCTCTTCTTCACCATATATTTTAACAAAAGCACCAATTGGTAGAAGATTTAAAGAATAGAGCGTCTCTCCTATCTTTTTGCTCACTATCTTTGGCGGAATTCCTATACCAAACTCCTCTACCTTAACGCCCATCTTTTTTGCAACTAAAAAATGGCCTAGTTCATGTAAAACCATTAAAGCAACTAAACTGATAATAGCAATTGTTATATATAAAAACATCTTTAGCTCTCCATTATCTCTTCTTCTTTTCTTTTATAAGTTTCTTCAACCTTTTGACTGTAATCATCTATTAACTCTTGCAGACCATCTCTTCCCTTGAATTTGTCATCTTCTCTTATCTCTCCCTTTTTGAAATTGTCTTGAATTTTACGCCAAGCCTCTTCTCTCGATTTTCTTAAAGAGATTTTGGCTGCTTCAGCCTTGTCTCCCAAGAGCTTTAATAGCTTCTTTCTATACTCTTCAGTTAAAGACGGTAGAGTGACCCTGATAATGTTGCCATCAACAACTGGACTTCCCCCTAAATCTGACTGTGACAAGGCTTTTTCAATTTCAGAGACAATCGATTGGTCCCATGGCTGTATAGCAAGAGTTCTTGGACCCATGGTACTTATAGAGGCTAACTGGTTAAGGGGCATTTTAGAACCATAAGAATCGACAACTATCTTCTCAACTAAAGAGGGGTTGGCTCTTCCGGTTCTAATTGTAGCAATATCTTCCTCAAAAAAGTTGATTGTCTTATCAAATTCTTTTTTTGTTTCTTCTATAATATCTTTGATATCCATATTTATAACTCTATTAATAATGATTCTATTGCTAATTTAGCATTGATATTGGTCTGGTTGATAAAATCAATCGTCTTGTTAATTGAATTGATAGATCTTATTATCTTTTTCAATGAATAACTAACATTTTCTCCCTTAACCTTTCTTATGAATAATTCCCTGAAATAGCTCAACCATATCTCTAGAACTCTTCTTAGCTCATCTTTGTCTTCAGATATCTTCTTTGCATAATCAAATCTTAAATGAAATGATTCTTTAATTGATGTAATCTTTGCTAATTCCTTTATTGTCTTTTTACGAAACTTAAGGTCTTCAGGATTTTTTGAAAAATTAACTGCTATCCCTGGTCTACCAAAAGAAAAAAGAGATATCTCGTCAGCTTTTTCTTCGTCAATGCCTTTTTCGATTAAAAGATTCTTTATCTTATCTTTTTCAACTGGAAAAAACTTAAATCTTTGCAACCTTGATCTTATCGTAGCAAGAAGCATCTCTGGATATTCTGTTATTAAGAAAAAGACTGTTTCCCCTTTGGGCTCTTCTAAAATTTTAAGAAGAGCGTTGGCAGCTTCTCTATTTAAAAGATGAGCGTCATCTATTATAACCCACTTGAAACAAGAAGAGTGCGGGGAAAGAGAAACTTTCTTGATAAGATTTCTAATTTGATCAATCTGAATAACTCCCTTAACTGGCTCTATCAAGATAAGGTCTGGGTCTTTGTTGTTCTCTATCGAAAGGCATCTTTTACAATTATCGCAACCACAATTAATTTTTTTAAAAAGATCTATGGCTATCTTCTTTTTGCCTAAAGAAGATCTTCCTTGAAAAATGATTCCATGGGGAATCTTTTTTGATACAACAATTCTGTCCAATAATTCCCTCTGTTTTTCGTGCCCAATTAGCATAGCTTTAACGCCTAGTCATTATGCTTCTCTTGTAAGCATCTAGATTTTCTAAAACCTCTCCTGTTCCTTTCGCTACACAAGTTAAGGGTTCATCTGCTATAAAACAAGGAACCCCAATATTTTGAGAAATAAGAGTATCGATATTCCTTAAAAGAGCTCCTCCGCCAGAAACAACCATGCCTTTGTCCATGATATCAGCAGATAGCTCAGGTGGAGTGTCTCTCAAGACCTGTCTTATCGTTGCTAAAATCTCTTCTAATGGCTCTCTTATCGCCTCGGCAACTTCATTCGAGCTTATGCTTATATTCCTGGGAAGCCCTAAAGCCAAGTCTCTACCTCTAATATTCATAGTCTTCTCTTCTTTTTCAGGAATTGCTGTGCCGATTTCTTTCTTGATTTCTTCTGCTGTCTGTGACCCAACAGCCAGCTTATATTTCTTTTTTATATAATCTACAATGGCTGCATCAATCTTATCACCCGCTGTTCTCAAAGAAGAATAGTTAACAACGCCTCCTAGAGATATGACGGCGACCTCAGAAGTTCCGCCTCCGATATCGACAATCATATGTCCTGAGCAAGAATTAATCGGCATACCTGCTCCAATAGCTGCCAAAACTGGCTCTTTCGCAACATAGACAGCTTTGGCTCCAGCTAAGATACCTGCCTCAATGACAGCTCTTTTCTCGGTAGAGGTTACTCCCGCAGGAATACCAATAATTAGTTCTGGCTTAAATAATCTAAATGACTTTGTAGTTTTGGTAATGAAATAACGAAGCATTACCTCAGTTATCTTGTATTCGGCAATAACCCCGTCTTTAAGAGGGCGATAAACCTTAATTGAATCGGGAGTTCGGCCTATCATCTCTTTGGCTTCAGCTCCGACGGCTAATATCTTATTCTCAGAAATAGAAACTGCAATAACTGACGGCTCGTTAAGAACTAGCCCTTTCTTGGGAATGAAAACCAAAGAATTACAAGTACCAAGGTCTATTCCTATCTTTTTAATAAACATATTCATTATTTTCTTAATTCTGTGTTTCCTCTTTTTATCTTTGCCCCAATTTTTTGTAGTCGTTCTTCAATCTTTTCATATCCCCTATCAACTTGAGAGATATTTTTAATAACTGTGATGCCTTGTGCTATCAAGCCAGCGACTATTAAAGCTGCTCCACTTCTCAAGTCTAATGGTCCTAGCTCTGTTCCGTGCAACTCTGTTGGTCCATTAATGACTGCCCTATGAGGGTCGCAAATAACGATCTCTGCCCCCATCTTGTTAAGTTCTTCTAGATATTTAAGTCTTCCGTCATATAAAGGATCGTGAATCAGTGTCAGTCCTTGAGCTTGAGTTGCCAAAACTCCAAAGATTGATTGCAAATCTGTTGGAATTCCTGGGTAAGGTAATGCTTGTATCTTTTTTATCTTTAAATCGTCTGACTTTTCTGCCATCACCGAGCTATCTGATAATATTTCAAACTTTCCGCCAGAGCTTCTAATCTTCTTGAAGAAAAGATCTAAGTATTTAACAGGAACATTGTTTATCTTAACCTTGCCAGGAGATGCTAGTGCCATCAAGATATATGTTCCAGCTTCAACATAGTCATAAGATATAAAATGGTCTGCTCCTTTAAGATCTTTCTTTCCTTGTATCGTTATTGTGTGTGAACCGATACCATCTATTTTAACCCCCATCTTGGATAAGAACGATGCAAGTTCTTGAACATGGGGCTCGCAAGCAGCTATCTTTATAACTGTCTTTTTGGGCGTTAAAGCGGCAGCCATTAAAGCATTCTCTGTTCCAGTTACTGAAAATTCATTCAAGACAATCTCTTGGCCAGCTAACTCGTCTTTAACTCTTATCTTGTAAAGATTAGTTTTGTCTGAATAGGCGCTCTGCTCTTTCTCTTTTTCTTTGTCAAAATAAGCTCCAACCTGACTAATTTCAACGTCTGCGCCCATCTCAACAAAAGCATCTAGGTGTGCATCAATTGATCTTGTTCCGATAAGACATCCTCCAGGATGATTAATTTCAACAGATTTAAGCCTTGCCAAGAGTGGTCCCAAGATGAGAACGGATGACCTCATTCTTGAGACAAGACTATTATCCATCTTAGATAAATCAATCTCTTTCGCCTCTATCTTTACCTTTCTTTCTCCTAGCCATGTCACTTTTGCTCCCAAGCTAGAAACGAGCTTGATCATCTTTAAAACATCTTCAATTAAAGGAAGATTATCAATTACACAAGGCTCCGAAGTGAGCAAGGTTGATGCTATAATCGGTGTTGCTGAGTTCTTGGACCCTTTAACGTCAATCTCACCTTTAAGAGGGCTACCTCCCTCTATTATGAATTTATCAGAAGTCATATTACTCTGTATAATAACTCATAAAAAGAAAGTTGGCAAGCAAGGAAAAATAGTATAAAATGGGTCTATGACGAAAAAAGAGAGATCTATATTGTTTATAATAATGCTTCTTCTTTTCCTTTTTCTAGGACCAACTTTGGTTCTTTATTCACAAGGATATAGGTTTGATTTAGAGTCTAAAAGAATTGTCCAAAGCGGCGCCCTCTATTTCAGAGCTTCTCCTAGAAGCGTCTTTGTAGAAGTGATGACCGATGACCAGTCAAGGGTTATTAATAGAAAAACTGATTTTTTCTTTGGCACTCTTTTCATTGAAAATCTCCTACCTAAAACTCACCATATCAAGATACAAAAAGAGAATTATCATCCGTGGCAAAAAAGCATCCAAATCGGAGAAAGGCTTGTTTCTGAATTTAAAAACATCACATTGATACCCAAAGAGGCAAAGATTGAAATCGCTGAAAAAGATATTAAAGAGCTCTTCTATTTTCCAGAAAAAGATAAATTAATTTTTCTATCAAACAATAACGACCTATTTTTTCATGAGAACAAGCAAGACAGCCAATTAATATTTTCATATAATGAAAAAGAAGAGATAGAGGTGATAGATCTACTTAAAGATAGCGAAAAAGTCTTGGTCAAGGCTGACGATAATTACTTTTTAATTAACGGAGAAGATCAAGAATCAACTTTAATTAGCCTTCCAGATAATATTCAAAAGATATCGATGACAGAAGAAGGGGTATTCTTCATAAAAGAAGGAGATCTCTATCTTTATAAACATGAAATGAAAGAGACCTCTCTATTTTTCGAAGAGGTTCTTGATTACAGAATTGATAAAAAAGATATCTTTTATCTTTCTGAAGATGGATTTTTGATGAAGAATGATAACAAGATCAATCAAGATCCTGTTGCCTTTGAAGAATCAGCCGACATCATTAATTTAAATCCCAATATAATTAAGGATGAAGAAGCCTTCTATGTCTTTGACAGAAATGATTCAAAATTTAAAGAGATTGTTCAGTCTGATTGCAATGCTTTAATTTCTCCTGATAATAAAAAGATGGCTTGCTATAAAGACCATGAGATAAGGATCATTTTCCTTGAAAATATTTTTGATCAACCCCAAAGGGAGGCTGGTGATGTTGTCTTCCTAACCAGAGTTTCAGACAAGATAGACTATTTAAATTGGTATACTTCCCATTATCTAATATTCACAACAACCAACCAGATAAAGACGATTGAAATAGATAATCGCGATCATATCAATGTTAATCAAATAGCAGAGATTGATTTCAGAGATATCTTTTTCAGATTTTCTGACAAAAGACTATATCTCTTAAGCGATCAAAATCTGATTGTTTCAGAAAAACTTGTTCCTTAAAAGAAAAAACCGCCTTGAGCAAGGCGGCAAAGATTATCTTTTCTTCCACTGAGGCGCTCTTCTGGCTCTTTTGAGGCCTGGTTTCTTTCTTTCTCGTCTTCTAGGGTCTCTCGTTAGATAACCGGCTCTTCTGAGTCGTTTTTTAAATTCTGGATTAAAAAGAAACAGAGCTCTAGAGATTCCATGCCTTATCGCTTCTGCTTGAGCATTTATTCCTCCACCTTTTGTCTTGACTTCAATTCTGAATTTATCGAGACACTTCATCTTTTTCAAAGCAGCTAAGCAATCTTCTCTTAACTCAAAAAGTGGAAAGTAGTCCTCTAAGCTCTTGTCGTTCACAATGAACTCTTTTTTTCCTTTAACGAAAAGCCTAACCCTAGCCACTGCCGACTTTCTTCTGCCTGTCGCTTCAAAGTATTGTCGGTCATCAATTGCAACAAATTCTGGCTCTTTAGTTTCTTCAACTTCTTTCTTCAAAGTTGGCTTAAGAGGCTTCTTCGTCGCAACCTTCTTTTTGTCGGTCTTTTTAATCACCGTGCTTTTTTTAACCGGCTTCTTTTTTTTGACAACCTCTTTTTTTGTCTTGTTTTTTGTCTTTTCCATAATTATCCCCTATTTCTCAGAATCAGATTTCTTGGAGAAATTCATTTTCAATCTTTTAATAATTTCAGGTCTAAGTTTATTTTTGGGTAACATGCCCCAAACTGCTCTTTTGAAGTTTTCGCCTGGTCGACGATTTTTCAGCTTGCTGTAAACTTCTTTCTTTAAACCTCCCATGTAACCAGTGTGTCTATAATAGATTTTTTGTTCTTCTTTTTTTCCAGTTGTCTTTATTTTGTCTAAATTATCGATGATTACAAAATCACCCGTATCTTTGTGAGGTGAATAGTCTGGCTTACCCTTGCCCCTTAAAAGGTCAGCAACTTTAGTGGCAAGACGTCCAAGCACCATTCCTTCTGCATCTATTTTGTGAGTTTTGCGATCCATAATTATTATATAAGCTCAATGAAAACTATTTTAGCACTATCACTTTTTCTTGGTCCAATTTTTGTAATTCTTGTATAACCTCCTCTTCTTTCGGCATATCGTTTACCGAGATCATCAACCATCTTTTTGACAACTTTTTCAGGCAATATTTTAGCTAACAATCTTCTGCTATTTATCTCATCTTTCTTGGATTTCGTAATCTGCTTCTCAATAAAACTAGCTACTTCCTTCGCTTTGGCTTCAGTCGTCTTTATCTTTTCTTCCATTACCAACTGACCAGCGAGGTTTCTCAAAAGCGCCTTTCTTTGATCTTTTTCTCTTGATAATATTCTTCCTTTCTTTAGCTTGCGCATCTCTTTAAGACTTTAATTCAAAATCAAGCTTTTTCAAAGCTTTTTTTATCTCTTTCAATCCCTTTTCTCCCATGCCATCAAGTTGCATAATTGATTCTTCATTTCTCTTTAAAAGGCCAGCAACTGTCTTTATATTGTTCTTGGTTAAGATATTGATTGTTCTGGAACCGATCTTTAAATCTTCTATCTTTGTTTTCTGAAGATCGTCTTCTTCTTTTTCATCATCTTGAATCTCTTCTATATCTTTTTCTTCTTCTTTAACTAATTGCGAAAAATGATTAACTAAAATTTTTGCTGATTGATTAAAGGCATCTTCTGGGTCTATTGTGCCATCAGTCTCGATATCAATAAATAGCCTGTCAAAATCAGTTCTCTTGCCAACTCTCATATTTTCAACTCTGAAATTAACATTTCTGATTGGAGTAAATATTGCATCAACTGAAATTTGACCAATCTCTAATTTTTCACTTTTATCTTGATCAGTTGAAAGATAGCCAAAGCCTCTTTCCACCTGTATCTCCATCTCAAGCTCACTCTTTTTGTCAGTTAAAGTTGCTATATGAGCATCTTTATTGATTACTTCTAATTGAGTCGGTATATCTATATCCGATGCTTTCACGATTTTCTCTCCCTTGATTTTAAGTATTGCTTTTTGTGGTTCAGGAACGTGCATCTTGAATCTTAAAGCCTTGATATTGAGAATAATAGACATCACGTCTTCTAAGACTCCAGGTATTGTCGAAAACTCGTGACTAGCATCTTTTATCTTAACTTGAGTCACTGCGGCTCCTTCAAGAGATGAATAAAGAACCCTTCTTAAACTGTTACCTAAAGTAACTCCATAGCCTGGATAAAGCCCTTCTATTTCAAAGAGAACTCTATTCTCTTTTTTCTCAACTATTTTTGGAAGTTTTGGCAAAGGAATCATTTTTTTATTATTATTTAGAATAAAACTCAAAGATGACTGATGTCTCTACTGGGACATTGGCATCTTCTTCTGAAGGAAGGTCTAGAACCTTGCCTTTCATCTTTTCTTTATCTAAAGAGAGCCATTGTGGCACTTTATAGTTTTTGATTAAAGTTTTGATTTCTTCAAACTTTTTCTTTTTTCTGGATTCTGCTCTAATCTCAATCTCATCATTTTTCTTGATTTCATATGATGGAATATCTACCTTTCTCTTGTTGACCATGAAGTGACCATGATTCACTAATTGTCTTGCTTCAAATCTTGAACTAGCAAATCCAAATCTATAAACAGTATTGTCAAGCCTGCTTTCAAGCTTTTTCATTAATAAGTCTCCTGCATTTCCACTTCTGCTTCCCTTGGCGAGAGTCTCTTTAACATATTTTTTAAATTGTCTTTCACTTATATTGTACCACCTTCTTAGTTTTTGCTTTTCAGCAAGCTCCCTGCCGTAACCAGATATCTTTCTGTTTCTTTTTTTAGATCTAATTCCAGGTGGATAGTTTCTTTTAACTATTTCACATTTTTGACCATAACAACGCTCCCCTTTTAAAAAGAGCTTAACTCCTAACCTTCTACATATTTTACATTTCTCTTTGATCATAATTAAACTCGTCTTGGTCTACGTGGTCGGCACCCGTTGTGAGGTATGGGTGTAATATCTTTAATTAATATAATATCTAATCCTCTTGAAGCAAGAGATTTAATTGCTGAGTCTCTTCCTCCTCCAATTCCTTTAACAAATATCGATATCTTCTCAATGCCTTCTTTTTCTGCTTTTTGAGCCAAAACTTCTGCGACTTTGGAAGCAGCAAAAGGAGTCGCTTTCTTTGTTCCTTTGAAACCGATATTACCTGCACTCGACCAAGCTAAAACGTCACCACTAGAATCGGTTAAAGTGATACTGGTATTGTTGTATGAAGAAGAGATATAGACTCTGCCTTCGGTCAAGCCTCTCCTTTTGGCTTTATTACTCTTTTTCATCACCTGGCTGAGCTTGTCTTTCTCTTCTAACAACTCCTCTTTTGTTTGTTGTGCTATTCTTTTTTTACCCATAAATATCTATTTATTTTGGACTTGGCGGTGGTTTCTTTCCAGAACCAACTGTTATCCTTACATTGCCACGAACTGTTCTACTATTGGTCTTTGTCCTTTGTCCCCTTGCTGGAAGTCTCTTTGAGTGTCGAGCACCCCGCCAAGAGTCAATCTCTTTCAATCTCTTGATATTCATCATCACCTCTCTTCTTAAATTTCCTTCAATTCTGTGTTTCTTTTCTATTAAATCTCTGATCGCATTAATCTCTTCTGACTTCAAGTCAGACGCCTTTCGAGAGCCATCTATCTTTAATTCTTTCAATGTTTTTTTACTTAAGAATGGACCTATACCATAAATGTAGGTTAGCGCTATCTCTATTCTTTTGTTTTCGGGAATAGTTGCTCCCGCAATTCTTAACATATTTATCCTTGACGTTGCTTGTGTCTCTTATTTTTACATATCACATAAACTCGGCCTTTGCGCCGAACAATCTTACAGTCTTTACAAATTTTTTTAACTGACGATTGAACTTTCATTTAAATTAAAAATAATCATTCGCCTATATAAAAACGAACCTTATTTTTTTCTATAAATTATTCTGCCTCTTGTATCGTCGGGAGAACTCATCTCTACTGTCACCTTGTCACCAGGCAAAGTTCTGATGCGATACATTCTTAGTTTGCCTGCTAAATGAGCTATAATCTCCTTGCCGTCATCAAGAGTAACTCTAAAATGAGTGTTTGGCAGTGCTTCGGTTACTATTCCTGACTTTTGAATAACTTCTTTTTTTTCGGTCATTGACGTAGTAGATGCTAACAAAAATTTCGGTTTTAGTCAACTAAATATCAGCTTCCACCTTTATTTTAATATCTATCTTGTCTGCTTTAGGCATTCTCGTTAGCCAAAATGGATAATAATTTATCTTTGCTTTAAAGATGCCTTCATAATTGTTCAAGATAGTCTCTGCCTCATCAATCTTTCTCCTTTCAAGTAGTTTTTTTGTATTAGCTTCTCTAACTCCGTTATAGACAAGAGCTGAGGCATCAATTCTAAAAATAGCCTCCCCTTTGATTGAATCAAGTGACTTGACTTCGTAAAAGATATCGATGCTATCCAAACAAACTTCTTTAAGAGACAAGATGCTGTCACTCTGAGTATCGTTGTCATAATCGTTCAAGATAAAGCTACTTAACATCTCTTTTAAGTCTGATTCCTTGAAAGAAAGTATCTTGAGATCTATTTTAACTGAATAATCAAATGATTCAGAATTTTCTCCAACATTGGGATAAACTGATTCTTCAGATATCTCCCATTCCATTAAATCGTTGTCGATAACGAAGTCTTCTGATATCTCTTTTTTAAGCTTTTCTCTGGATAAATTCAAGATATCTTGTATCGTAATCTCTCTAGCTTCGCTGACATCCTTGTCTGTTATCTTGGGCAGCTCTTTGACATAACCACCACTGATCGGTTCGTTGTTTTCGGCATAAATTGAGGTATACATCGGTGTTCCCTGAAGTCCAGGAATTGAAAATTTCTGACTTTTCTCTATGTTGTAATCCTCCCCGGCTTCTGCCGCAACAACAACTAAATCTATTTTACCTGGTCCCGATGGAGTCCTGCCTGGCACAGAAACTCTTTCAACTGAACGGAAAAGCTTGCCTTCTGAAGATATAAATCTAGTGCTGGCTATCAGAATTTGAGGTAATGAAGAATGGTTGTTATAAACTGTTAAAGTTCCCTGTGCCTTTTCTTCTTTTATCTCTTGACCAGAAGAGATGAAGCTTCTTGATTTCTCCTCTTTCATCTCAAATATCTCACCCGGCATCTCTTGATCATCATAATTGAGATGCAAAATTGACGATTGTACTTTTAATTCACCCAAGTAATCTACTTTTTCGGTTTCAGGCCAGATAACGATTTCTCCTTTCAAGAATATTGTATGGCTAAATATGATAAACAATACCAAGAAGAAAGCTAAAACGGATAATATAATCTTTGATTTCATTGTTCTTTTTTTCAAAAAAATAAAATTGCTTCTCTTTTTATTTGAAGAGTTATCTTTATAATCTTTCTCTTTTTTATCGGGGGGAAATATGTCGTATATCTTTTTGGGCATAAAGCTATTATATACTATATAAACTCTCTGGCAAGAGAAATCTACTCTAACTTCGCTTTAATTCTTCTAACTCCAGAAGAGGAAGCCTCCTCTTTAATTATTTTGAAATTACCTAACTCTGAAGTATTTGAGACATGTGGGCCATGACAGATCTCTTTTGAAAAAGAATCAATCGCATAGACTATTACTTTGTCTGGATATCTCTCTCCGAAAGATGCCAATGCTCCTGATTTCAGAGCTTCATTCAAATCCATCTCTCGGCGAATGATAGGCAAACCTTCTCTTATTTTTCTGTTCACAATCTCTTCCACTTTATTTATCTCTTCCTCAGTCATCTTCCTGTCAAAAGAGAAATCAAATCTCAATCTTTCTGGATTTATATTGCTCCCTTTCTGAAAAACTTGATCTCCTAACACATCCCTTAATGCTTTTAATAAAAGATGAGTGGCAGTGTGTAACTTCTTTGTCTTTTCACTTGAATCGACTAATCCTCCTTTAAAAACTCCAGCTGAAGCAGTTCTTGAAAGCCTTTTATGTTTTTCATTCTCTTCAATAAATCCTTTTTTATCAAGATTCTGTCCTCTTTCTTGAGCTAATTCCTGAATCATCTCAATCGGAAAGCCGTAGCTCTGATGTAAAAAGGCTGCATCTTTGGCGCTTATCTCTCTTTTGTCTCTTAATTTATTAAATTCTTTAATGCCACGCTCCAATGTTTTGTTAAATATCTTTCCTTCTTTCTCTAGCTCCTCTTTAATAAATTCTTTATTCTTTTCAAGCTCAGGGTAGTTGTCTTTATATATTTCAATCACCTTGCTTGCCACGCGACTCATCCAATTGTCGGAATCAATTCCAATCTCTCTTGCATATCTAATTGCCCTCCTCACTAGCCTTCTAACAAAATATCCCTGATGTTTGTTTGAAGGAACAACTCCTTTTTCATCTCCGACGATAAAAGTTGCTGCTTTTATATGGTCAGCAATAACTTCAAAGCTTTTTATATCATCCCTGTATCTCTTGTTTGACATCTCTTCTATCTCTGAAATGATGAGTTTGAAAAGATCTGTCTCAAAAACACTTTCAAGGTTTTCCTTTGCCATGGCTATTCTCTCTAAGCCACCTCCAAAATCAACATTCTTATTTTTTATCTCATGCCATCCATCTTCGCTTTTCTGGTACTGCATAAAAACTGAATTGCCAATTTCGATGAATCTGCCGCAATCACAATTAAGATGACAGAACTCTCCAAAAGACGGATCGTGCTTCTTATCTGTTTCGTAAAATGTTTCTGAGTCAGGACCACCAAGCTCTCCAATGGCGTCTCCTCTTTGCCACCAATTCTTATCTTTATAAGCAAATATCTTCTCTTTTGAAAAATCAATTTTAACTCCCGGACCATCTTCGCCCTTTCCTGAAGTCTCCGGCCCCTCCAGAGCATCGATGCCATATTTCCTGTATATCTTTTTTAGAATCGATATCGACTCATTATCTTTAGAGATAGATTCGTCACCCAGGTAAACAGTTTGGTATATTCTTTCGGGATCTATCTTGATAACTTCAAAAAGAAATTCGAACCACCAAGAAAGTTGCTCCTCTTTAAAATAGTCACCTAAAGACCAATTGCCAAGCATTTCAAAAAAAGTGGTATGACGTTTGTTGCCTATCTCTTCAATATCGTCACTTCTGAAAGATCTTTGAAAATTAACTAATCTCTTGCCTTTGGGATGCTTCTCCCCCAAGAGAAAAGGGACCAAAGGAAACATGCCCGAATTAACAAAGAGAAGAGTCGGGTCATTTTCCGGTATCAACGACACGGAAGGAACGAGATGATGTCCCTTCTCTTTATAAAAAGAGATAAATTTTTCTCTAATTTCAGAAGAATCCATATCTAATTTAAAGCTTTCTCAATTATCTTTTTAAATTCTTGATGGTCAAGAGAAGCCGAACCAACCAGCAATCCATCGAAAAGAGACTTTTCAAGATAATCCGAGCAGTTCTCTGAATTAACACTACCGCCATATAGTATTTTCGAGAACCTGCCCTTAAAAGAATCGCTAATGAAGCTCCTCATCTCTTTCGCTAATTCCCAATCGCAACTATCACCAGAACCTATCGCCCAAACTGGCTCATAGGCGATGATGACCTCTGTTGATTTTGGAATAATTGAAAGCTGTTCTGCCACAATTTTTTCTGCTTCTTTTTTATCTCTCTCCTCTCTTGTTTCTCCAATACATAAAATCGGTGTAATCCCCTCTTCAATAAGAGCTTTCATCTTTTTTTCGATAATTGAATTGTCTTCTTTTAGATTCCTTCTTCTCTCTGAGTGACCGATTATAACATATTTGCAACCGATATTTTTCAACATCAACGCTGATGTTTCTCCAGTGAAAGATCCTTTTCTTTCCCAGAATACATCCTGAGCACCAATCGTCGCTTTTTTAATCTCTTTTTTAACCTCGTTCAAAAAGATTACCGGTGGACAAAGAATGACCCCTCCTTGATCTGAAAAAAAAGCAATCTCTCTTGCCTTAGAGACATCTTCCGGATTCATCTTCCAATTAGCAACAATTAATTTTTCCATTGAATTATCTTTGTTTTCTTAGAAATTCCGCTGCCTTTTCTGGCTCGATAGTTGAAATCTCGATTCCAAAGCCGAGTTCAAAGCCAGCCCAGACAGAGGTTTTTGGCATGATTGTCCAGTGCCAATGATAGTATGAGTGATCTTTACCATCTCTTGGAGCAGAGTGAAGGTAAAAGTTGTACGATGGATCTCCCAAAGCTTTATCTAGCTTTCTTAAGACATCTTTAAAAGCTTTAGCTAAATCTTCCTTCTCTCCTTCTTTAATATCCTGAAAGAAAGAAAGATGTCTTTTGGGAGATATGATTACCTGAAAGGCTGACTTTGAAGCAAATGGGCAGAGAGCGACAAAGTTTTTGTTTTGGTAAACTATCCTTTTCTTTTTTTTAATCTCCCACTTATTCATCTTGCAATAGACACAATCTTTTTTCTTGGCATATCTCTTTGCTCTATCAAGGGCATCTTCTAGGTCAGAGTCTATTAAAGGCAAACCAATTATCTGAGAGTGAGGATGATATATTGTAGCACCAGCCTCTACTCCATGATTATGAAAGATGGCAACATATTTTATAAGCTTCTCTTTGATTAAACTCTGATATCTGTCTTGGTAGATATCAATCACCTCTTTGATGTGACTCACTGGCAATCTTGCTAACGATTTGTGGTGGTCTTTAGTGATAACGACCTCGTGAGAACCTATAGCATTCATTCTTTCAAAGAGACTGTTCTCTTTTCTTCTATTTAGCTTTCCATCTTTAATAAAGGCTGGGTACTTGTTAGGAATAACAACGGTTGTCCATTGCTTTGAGTCTAATTCTTTCTTTTCGCCATTGAAATAAAGAGCTAGCGGCCTCGCCTGATCTTTTATGTCGCAGAAAGGACAATCTTTTTTAGGCGTTGCTGGTCTCTTTTTTTTAGCCTTGAATGTTGCCGGTCTTTTACCTCTACCAGTGGCGATAACGACCCAGTTTTTACTGCTTACATCTAGCCTTAATTCTGAAGGAAACTTATCTTTTTTCATCGTAAAGTCCTTTTAAATGATTCCATCTTATCTCAAATAGCTCCTTGAATACTTGAAAGTATCCCTTTATTCCAACTTTACTCTCTGCATCATTTATCCAATGAACCGGAATGATACCTATCTTTTTCTTATATCCTCTCTTTTTGGCTAGAAATAGAATTTCAATATCAAAACCCCATCTTTCTATTCTCAGCTTGGGAAATATTTCTTGAACAATTTCATCGGTGAATACCTTGAAGCCGCACTGAGTGTCCCATATCCCAGATATAGCAAAGACTTGTATAATTAAGTTACCGATATTACCTAAAATTCTTTTAATAAGTGGTTGAGGAATCGCCTGCTTGGCTCCCTTGGCATCTTTTGGATCTCGGCTTCCTATAACAATTTTATAGCCTTCATCGAAGAGAGGCCATGCCTTTTCTATATGATCTATTGATGTTGAATTATCAGCATCCATAAATAGTCTATATTTCCCCTGAGCTATAAGCATTCCTTGCTTAACCACTCCTCCCTTGCCCTTGTTCTTTACATTGTCAATCAACTTTAAATGAGGAATCTTCTTTTCAAAACTTGTAACTAAATCTGCTGTCTTGTCTTTTGAGCCATCATTTACAACCAATATCTCATAGCTGTACTCTTGGTTCTTCAAATAGCCATTTAAAGATTCCAACGTTTTAGAAATTCTTTTTTCTTCGTTATAGGCTGGGATAACAATAGATAGATCTTTTGACATAATTTATATATTTAACCTCATTAATAATATATCATAGCGAAGCATAAATTTAAAACGTTGCTGTTAAAATCTCTGTTCCAGAGCTTGTAATAGCTACTGTGTGTTCAAACTGAGCTGATAATGATCCGTCCGCTGTCTTATATGTAAAACCGTCCTCTGACTTCTTTGCTTCCGCTGAACCATTGCCTATTATCGGTTCAATGCAGAAGACCATTCCTTCTCTTATCTTTGGCCCAGACTTCTTTTTACCAAAGTTTAATATTTGAGGATCTTCATGAACCTCTTTACCTATGCCATGACCGCAAAAGTTCTTGATTACAGTGAATCCTTGAGACTCGGTATGTCTTTGAATTGCTTCACTGATATCTCCAAAAGTTTTACCTGCTTGAGCTTTCTTGATGCCTCTCTTGAGAGCCTTCTTGGCAGCTCTTATGAGTCTTGCTCTCTCTAAATCTATCTTACCTACACCAAGAGTCACTGCCATGTCTGTATGATATCCATTATACAAGAGACCTATATCTAAAGATATCATCTCTCCTTCTCTTAAAACTCTGTTTGATGGTAGTCCATGAACAATCTCATCATCTATAGAAGTGCAAAGAGATGCCGGGAATCCTTGGTATCCTTTGAAAGATGGTTTACCAAATTTAAAAAGCAGACTCTCAGCAAGTCTGTTTAAATCATTGGTAGTTATTCCTGGAGAGACTTTTTCTTGTAGCTGAGATATTATCTCCGACAAGATTTTCCCACCCTCTTTCATTGTCTCAATCTCTTTGGGTGATTTAAGATGTATCATTATTTTTTTAACTTCTTGAGAATATCTTTAAAGACATCGTCTATCGATTGATTGCCATCTATTTCAAAGAAATTCTTCTTTTTTTGATAAAATCTTACTGTTGGCATAACTTCTCTCTTGTACCATCCCCACCTTAAATTGATTGCTTCAACAGTGTCGTCTTTTCTTGCTACCAAAACTCCTCCACACTTAGAACATTCTGAAAGACTTTCTTTAACTAAAGATCCTTCTCCGCAACTTTTGCAAATTCTTCTTTTGGCGAGCCTCTCTATCGCTTCTTTTTTAGAAATCTTAATGAAAAATATTTTAGTCTCTTTATACCAGCTGTACCAATTAAGTGCCTCCTCCATCATCTTTGCTTCAAAAATTGTTCGTGGGCTACCATCAACAACCAATCCCTTGAATATTCCTTTTCTTTTAATCTTCTCAAACTCTTCCATCCAGATCTTAAAAACAACAGGCGTAGGAACTCTTTCGCCGCGATGTATAACATCTCCTATCTTCTTGCCAGTATAATCATTTTTACTAGCCCGAGCCCTCAATAGCTTGCCGCTACCGATATAATCTAAGTCAAACTTTTCTTGAATCATTCTCGCTTGAGTTCCTTTTCCTGACCCAGGTGGACCAAGCAAAATAACAACAAAATTTTTTTTAGAAGGTTTCATACTCCCTCATTTGAAGTTGAGAATTTATCTGCTTTATTGTTTCTAAAACAACACTGACAATAATTAAGACAGAGGCTCCTCCAATCAAAAATTGAAAATCTTCTATCTGAATTTGGGTTATCACTTCAATTAGCCATCTTATAATCCAAGGCATTATAGCGACAATTCCCAGAAAGAGACCTCCCAAAAACAAGGTTCTGTTTAATATATGCCCCAAGAACTTAGCTGTTGGCTCGCCCGGCCTAATCCCCGGGACAAAACCACCCATCTTTTTAAGGTTGTCTGCCACATTCTTGGGGTCAAATGTAATTGCAGTATAAAAATAAGTAAAGGCAAAGACCAAAATGAATGTTAAAGCTCCGAAAACCAGTAAACTATCGAGGGTATTGGCTATAAAACCGGCAACACTACCTAAGAAGCCACCAATTCTAGACATAAATTGAGCTAATATCGATGGCAAAGAGACGAGAGAAAATGCAAAGATTATCGGAATAACTCCAGCTGGATTGAGGTTTAATGGAAGATATGTAGAGGATCCGCCATAAAGCTTCATGCCTCTTACTCTTTTAGCATATGAAATTGGAATATTCCTTCTAGCTTCAGTGAAAAGAATCACTCCGAAGATAATTGAGGCTGCCATCAGAAAAAGAAGAACATATGCTTGTATGGCACCTGGATAATCTCTGATGCTAGCAATCATATTGAAGGTATTAATGGGAAAGTCAGCGATAATTCCAGCAAAAATTAAGAGAGATACTCCATTACCTATTCCTTTTTCTGTAATTAATTCACCTAACCACATCAAAAATACAGTTCCTGCAGTGATTGTAGCCAGAGCGTTAATTGTTGCCATTAAATCTAATGGCTCAATCACTCCTTGCCCTTGAAAAAGAGCCAGCATTCCATATCCCTGAAGAAGGGCAAAAGGAATTGTTAAAAGTCTGCCATACTGATTTATCTTTTGCCTGCCAGCATCTCCTTCTTCTTTTTGAAGTTGCTCTAGTGCAGGGAAAACCATAGTTAAAAGCTGCATAATAATGACAGCTGTGATGTATGGTCCAAGTCCAAGCATAACGATAGAAAATCTATCAAGTGCTCCACCGGTAAAGGCACTCGCAAATTGAAAGATTCCGAAATCTTGAAAAAATGCCTGCATACCTTCGGTATTGATGCCCGGCATCGGAATGTTCGCCATTAATCGAAAAACTACAAAGACGCCTAAAACAAAGAGTATCTTGTTTCTTAGCTCTTTGATTTTAAATATTTGGATAAGCTTTTCTATCATTATAGCATAGAGCCTTTAGCTTTCTCTATCTTGTTCTTGGCTGCTTCGGAGAGAAGGCAATCTTTTATCTTTAATGATTTATTAATTTCTCCCTTGCCAAGTATCTTAACCTCTGGCTTTTTCCCTGAAGCTCTGCGAATCATCTTTTTTTCAAGCAATGTCTCGGGAGAAACAACTTCATTTTCTTTGAAGTTGTCGTTTATATCTTTCAAGTTAACGATTGCAATTCCCTTGTCCTTGGAATTGAAATTATAACCTCTAAGCTTATGATATTTCTTAATAATACCTCTAATTGGTGGTTCTAGCTTTCTTCCAGCTCTCGCTTTCTGTCCTTTAACTCCTCTGCCAGAATAGGTGCCTCTTTTGCCACCTCGACCAACAATCTTTTTTTTAGCTTTTTTAGATGATTTAACTTGATGAATCTGCATAATCTTTTATTTAGAATTATCTGATACGCTCTCCTCTGGAAGCTTTAATTTCTTTAAGGCCTCTATGGTCGCCTTGGCATTATTAAGCTTGTTATTTGTTCTGCTAACTATTTTAGCTGATATATTTTTGATTCCAGCTAAGTCGCATATAATTCTCACTGTTCCTCCGGCTACAAGACCTCGTCCCTTTTTCTGGGGCCTTAAAAGAACTTGAGCCGCACCATACTTGGCTTCAATTTGATGCGGAATAGTGTCATCAATTATAGGAACTTTAATTAATTCTTTTTTAGCGAGATTTGTTGCCTTGTTTATCGCCTCACTGACATCGCTTGACTTGGCGACTCTAACTCCAACTCTTCCTTTTCTGTCGCCAACGACAACAACGGCTTGGAAACGAAGCCTTCTCCCTCCAGCGGTCATCCTTTCAACCCTTGAAAGACCTAGAAGTTTTGAGTCAAATTCTTGGTCTTTTTTCTTTTTGAAATCTTTTTTCGCAATCATAAAATTAAAACTTTAATCCTTCTTTTTTAGCTCCTTCAGCCAAGGCTTTAACTCTGCCATGATAAAGATAACCTCCTCTATCAAAGACAACTTCTTTTATCTTTTTTTCAAGGGCTTTTTGAGCAATTAATTTGCCAACTTCGTTGGACAAAGATATATTATCTTTTTTCTTTGTCTTAATCTCTCGACTATCAGCAGAGACTATTGTTTTCCCCTCTGTGTCATCTATTATCTGAGCATAGATGCCTTTGGCAGATCTAAAGACCGAAAGTCTTGGCTTCCTTTTGTCACCTGAAATTTTGGCTCTTATTCTTTTGTGTCGTCTTTCCCTGTTTGACATATTTTTAAGCGTCAGATCCGGTTGCTTTCTTGCCAACCTTTCTTTTAACAATCTCGCCGACATATCTAATTCCCTTGCCCTTGTATGGTTCGGGTGGTCTTATCTTTCTTACCTTGGCAGCTGTCTGTGTCACTTTTTCCTTATCAATTCCAGAAAAAGTTATAATATTCTTTTCTATCGAAAAAGTTACCCCTTCTGGTTGATCAACTTTAACCGGATGAGAGAATCCTAAGCTTAAAATAAGAGTCTCTCCTTCCATAACTGCCTTGTAACCAACTCCTTCAATCTGAATCTTCTTTTCAAATCCCTCTGAAACTCCTGAAACCATGTTATTAATAAGGGCTCTGGTTAATCCCCAATATGCTTTGCTTTTCTTGGTCTCTTTGCAAGGGGAAACTGTAATCTCGTCATCCTTTATTTCAACATCGATCTCTGGTCTAATCTCTCTTTTCAGCTCACCCTTAGGACCTTTAATTGAAACAATCCTGTTTTGCATCTCTGCAGTTACTCCTTGAGGCATTTGTATCGGTTTTTTCCCTATTCTAGACATATTTTTACCAAATTTGAAATAATATTTCGCCTCCATTCTTCTTGAACCTAGCCTCTTTGTCACTCATTATTCCTTTAGAAGTTGATATCAAGGCCATGCCGGCACCGCTTCTCACTCTCTTGATATCTGTTGCTTGAGAATAGATTCTTTGCCCGGGAGTTGAAACTCTTTTTATACCAGAGATAGCTGGTTCATTGTCATCATACTTTAATTCAATCTCAATAATCTTGTTAGGTATCTTGCCCTTCTTTTCTAAACTCAAAATCCAGTTCTCTTTTTTAAGAGCCTTAGCAATCTCGTGCTTTAAAGAAGAATAAGGAATTTTAACTGTTTTCTTGGAAACAGCTTGGGCATTCTTTATTCTGTTTATCATATCTGCTATTGGATCGGTCATATTTTTATATTACCAACTTGATTTTCTAATTCCGGGGATTAAACCTTCGTTGGCCATCTCTCTGAAACAGATTCTGCATAGACCAAAATCTCTAAGATAGCCTCTTTTTCTGCCGCACTTGAAACAGCGTCTCACTTCACGAGTGCTGAATTTCGGTTTCTTTTTTGACTTAGCGATTTGTGATTTCTTGGCCATAATCTTTAAGATTTAATCGGAAGACCTATTTTTTTTAATAAACTCAACCCTTCTTCCTTATTGCTTGCAGTTGTCTTTATCGTTATTTCAAAGCCAAATATATTTTTAAGTTTTTCGGCGGAAACTTCTGGAAAGATGATCTGCTCTTTTATGCCTAATGTATAGTTGCCTGCCTTATCAAATGATTTACTATCCAGCCCTTTGAAATCTCTCGACCTTGGCAAGGCAACATTAATAAGGCTTTCTAGGAAATTATACATTCTATCTTTTCTTAGCGTCACCTTAACTCCCATGGGAACTCCCTCTCTAATTTTGAATGCTGCTATCGACTTTTTAGCTTTTGTTACCACTGGCTTTTGCCCGCAAATCAAAGATATCGCTTCACTAATCTCTTGAATAAACTTTCTTTGCTCGTCAGATCCCTTTGAAGAAATCTCCTTACCAAAGCCGACGTTGACAACAACTTTTTCTATCTTGGGAACAGCCATAACGCTCTTATAGTTAAACTCTTTTTTCATGGCTGGAACAACTTCTTTCTTGTATTTGTCTTTCAATCTCATCTTGCTTATATCTCTTTATTACACTTTTTGCAAAATCTCTTTTTATTCTTATCGGTGACTTTATAGCCTACTTTGGCTGCTGTCATGCATTTAGGACAGACCAAGATTACGTTTGAAACGTGTAGTGGAGCAGGAAATTCAACAATTTGACCTTTTTCGCCACTCTTTTTCGGTCTAACGCTCTTTTTCTTGAGATTAACATTCTCTACGGCAATCTTGTTTTTATCGTTAAAAGCCTGAACAACTTTGCCTTTTTTGCCCTTGTCTTTACCGGTTGTCACAAGAATTGTATCGCCTTTTTTTATTTTCATATTTAATCTTTTCTTTAGCGGCTCTGGCATACTAACAAAGTTTGCCTCTTTAGACAAGTTCTCTCGCCATGCCTGCTACTTTGTCAAAACCTTTCTCTCTTAATTCTCTGGGAATCGGTCCAAATATTCTTCCACCCTTAGGGTTTTTGGTCTTGCCATCGAGAATAACCACTGTGTTTTCGTCAAACCTGATGTAAGAACCATCTTTTCTTCTGTAGGCTTTCTTTTGCCTAACCACAACCGCTCTTGTCACATCGTGCTTTTTAACAACTTTTCTCGGCTCAGCTTCTTTCACAGCAGTAACAATGATATCTCCTATCTGAGCATATCTTCTTCTGGTGCCCCCTAAAACTCTAAAGCACTGAACAAGCTTTGCCCCAGAATTATCAGCTACTTTTAGCATTGTTTGCGGTTGAATCATTGTTCTTTATTCTCTTTGCTAATAATTTTCCATCTTTTGTCTTTGCTCAACGGTCTTGTCTCTTCGATTAAGACCTCTTCGCCAATCTTGCATTCATTCTTCTCGTCATGGGCCTTGTACCTCTTGTGAGATCTATATTTCTTTTTATATTTTGGGTCTTCTTTTAATGTCTCAACATTAACTACAATGGTCTTATCCATTTTATCTGAAACTACGACTCCTTTTAATTGGCGTTTTGGCATCTTATTTTTTCTCTTCTTTTAATATGGTTAGTATCTTTGCAATCTCTTTCTTATTTTTAGATATCTGTTTAACATTCTTGATTTTACCTGCAGAGTTTCTGAAGTATAAATTTCTTAAATCCTCCCTTTTTTTATCAAGCAGCTCTAGCAGATCTTTTTCTGGTTTTTTTCTTATTTCTGAGATTTTCATAATTATCGCTTAATGAATTTAGTTTTAACTGGTAGCTTGTCAGAGGCCTTTCTTAAAGCGCTTCGAGCATCTTCTTCTTTTATTCCATCTATCTCAAAGAGAACCCTGCCTGGATTTACGGGAAAAACATAGTGATCAACTGATCCTTTACCTCCTCCCATAGGAACCTCATTGCCTTTACTTGTTACTGGCTTGTTGGGAAAGATTCTGATCCATAGCTTACCACCCTTTCTTAGATATCTGACAATAGCTCGTCTAGAAGCCTCTATCTGTCGTGAAGTTATCCATTTAGATCCTTTGCTTTGTAAGCCGAAGGAACCAAAAGAAAGCTCATTTCCACGCATCGCAACCGATCTATCTTTGCCTTTGTGAGATTTTCTGTGTTTTACTTTTTTCGGTATTAATAAAGACATCTTATTGGTTGAACTTATCTCCTTTGTATATCCAGACCTTTATACCGATTGCGCCATAAGAACATCTGGCAATTCCTTTGCTGTAATCTATGTCTGCTCTTATTGTCTGCCTGGGCAATCTTCCTTTTTTAGTCCATTCTTTTCTGGCAATCTCCACCCCATCCAATCTTCCTGAGAGCTCCACTCTAGCGCCAATAACCTCCTTGTTAAGCATAACCTTCTCTATAATCTGCTTTAGAACTCTTTTATAGGGAACTCTTCTCTCTAGTTGTTGAGCAATCCATTGCCTAGAGAGTGAAGCTGAAAGCCAAGGATTTCTAATCTCTTTAATTTCGATATTGATATCTCTCTTGTCTTCCTTGTCTTCTTTCTTAATAATCTTTACAACCTCTTTCTTTATCTTTTCAACCCCTTCACCTCCTCTACCGATAATCAGCCCTGGTCTTGAACTAAATATAATTATATTTAGCTTCTCAGTAAATCTTTCAATTTCAATCTTTTCAACTCCCATCTTGTCAAGTTTTTTGTTCAAGAAATCTCTCAATTTAAAATCTTCTTCTAGATATTTAGAAAAGTTCTTTTTGTAGAATCCCCTGGAATCCCAGTCATTCATTCTTCTCGCCCTGTATACTTTTGGATGTACCTTATGTGACATAATTTATTTAAATTGATTTTCTTCTAAAAACTTGTGATTTTGTCTTCTTTTCCTTCGTCTCTTTAACTTTATCAACTTTCTTTGCTCTTGCTGACTTCTCTTTCTCTTTCTTTCCTAAGCGAGTGTCTTCTTTTATCTCTTCAAGAGAAGCAACTTTCTTGGTAACTACCTTGTCTTTCTTTTTCTTCTTGGTTTCCCCTTTTTTCTCTATCTGGTCTAAAACAAGCGTTATATGCGATGTCTTCTTCTCTATTCTCGAAGCAGATCCCCTAGCTCTTGGCCGCCATCTTTTTAATTTAGGCGCCTCATCAATTGTAATCTTGGAGATATAAAGATTCTTTTCATCCCAACCCAAGTCATTTTTAGCGCTAGTTAATCCTGACTTCAAAAGCTTTAGCAAAGGTCCTGCTGATTTGTTAACGGTGAAGCTCAAAAGAGATTTTGCTCTTTCTGCGCCCTCTCCCCTTATCATGTCAGCTACTAGGCGTACCTTTCGAGGAGCTATTCTTATGTGTCTTGTCTTAACAGTGACTGTCATTTATTTATCTTATTTAACCTTTCTTTCTTTGATCTAATTCTTTTTGCATCTTACCACCATGCCTAACGAACTTTGTTGTCGGTGAAAACTCTCCTAATTTATGACCGACCATATTTTCACTTACCTGAACTGGAATATGCTCTTTGCCATTATGAACACCAAAGGTGAAGCCTATCATTTCTGGAGTTATTGTTGAATTTCGGGCCCATGTCTTGATAGTTGTTTCGTCGCTTGGTTTCTTCCCTTTTATCTTTTTCAAAAGCTTTTCATCGACATAGGGTCCTTTTTTTAAACTTCTTGCCATATTATTTAATCAATTTATCTTCTTTTTTTTCTTCTTCTTTTAATAATCATCCTGTTGGTGTTTTTTCTCTTTCTTGTCTTGACCCCTCGCGCAATCTTGCCCCAAGGAGTTTTAGGATGCTTCAAACCGATTGGAGCCTTGCCTTCTCCTCCTCCGTGTGGATGGTCAACTGGATTCATCGCTGAGCCCCTAACTGTTGGCCTTCTCCCCATTCTTCTTGCAGTTCCAGCATTCTTAATCTTCTTGTATCTATGTTCGGGATTTGAAACTGAACCGACAGAAGCAAAGCAGTTCTTGTGAATCTTTCTTACCTCTTTTGAAGGCATTTCCAGTGTAACATATTTGCCCTCTAAAGATAGAACTTTGGCTGAAGAGCCGGCAGATCTCACAAGGCCACCTCTTCTTTCTGGCTCAATTTGAATATTGTAAACTTCGGTGCCAACTGGAATATGCTTTATTCTCATTCTGTTGCCTGGCTTTATTTATGCTTTCTCTGAAGCAACCACCTGGTCATCTTCTTTGACTCCTTGCGGAGCAAGGATATAGCTTTTCTTGCCATCTGGATACTCGACTAAGGCGATATATGCTGTGCGATATGGGTCATACTCGAAATGAATAATCTTAGCTGGTTCATCTAATCTATTTCTGCTGAAATCAACCAGTCGATACTTTCTTTTAGCTCCGCCTCCTTTATGCCTAACCGTAATCCTGCCTGAGCTTCCTCGCCCAGCATTTCTTTTTAAGCTAACAAGTAGCTTTTTTTGCGGCTTCTTTTTTGATAATGTTTGTTTAGCCATGATTAATCGTCTATTTTAAGCATAAAAACGGGAAATAGTCAAAAAAAGCTAGCTTGGATAGACATCTATCTTTTCTCCTTTTTTAATTTCAACAATCGCTTTCTTGAATCCCTTTTTCCATCCCTGATATCTTCCAAGTCTCTTTCTCTTCTTGGGAATATTTATAATATTAACATTAACAACTTTTGTTTTGTAAATTTCTTCTACTGCCTTCTTAATCTCAGTCTTATTGGCTTCATCAGAGACAACAAATATATATTTATTCTCTTCGTTTAGTTTAGTTGCTTTCTCGCTAATGTATGGATACTTAAGTTGTCGCCAAGCCATTAACGACTTTCCCTTTGCCTTTTTAGGTGAAACATTTAAAGGCTCGCTCTTCTTGGGAGCTTCCTTTTTCTTCGCCTCTTCCTTTTTTTTGAAAATATTTATTGCCATATCTTATTAAACAAAAGTTTCTTCAATTACCTTAATTGCATCTTCAGCAATAATCAGATTTTTAAAACTCAGTAAATCAAGTGGATTGATATTCTTAACAGGTATCGTCTCTATTTCTGGAATGTTTCTTGAAGCTAAAACAAGGTTTCTGTTTGGATGACAGAAAACAATTAAGGCTTTCTTTTTATCAAAAGGGAGCTTATTTAAGATCTCACTAACGATAGATGTTTTTGATTTGTCTATTTTCAAGCTATCGATAAAAAGAATTTCATTGTCTTTTAATTTTCCTGACAGTGTCATCAAGAGAGCTTTTCTTCTCATCTCTTTGGGCACCCTTTTCTTGTATATCTTCTCATTTCTAGGGCCGAAAGTAACACCTCCCCCTTTCCAGATAGGAGAGCGAGTTGATCCATGTCTAGCTCTTCCTGTTCCTTTTTGTCGCCATGGCTTTCTACCTCCCCCTCTAACCTCACTTCTGTCTTTGGTATGAGCGTTAACTTGTCTCTTGTTAGCCATTTGAGAAACAGTGACTTGATGAACTAAATCGTCGTTAACAGAAAGACCAAAAATAGACTTTGGTAAATCGATCTTTTTAACTTCTTTCCCTTCTTGATTGTAGACTGGTGCTTTCATCTTTAATTTTGTGCCTTAATTTCAAGAAGGGTTCCCCTTCTTCCAGGAACCGCTCCTTTAATTGCTATAATATTTTTTTCAGAATCAACGCTGATTACTTTGAGATTCTTAATGGTTGTTCTATCTGATCCCATCCTTCCTGGCATCTTTCTACCTTTAATCACTCTTTGAGGATATGCGCTTCCAATTGAACCAATCTTTCTCTCGTTGTGTTTGGTTCCATGGGTAGCATCAGCGCCAGAGAAACCCCACCTCTTTACTCCTCCTTGAAATCCCTTGCCCTTAGATATACCTGAAATCTTAATTAAATCTCCTTCTTGAAAAATTGAGACATCAATCGTGTCTCCTAATTTGTACTCTTTATCCAAAGAAAACTCTCTGATATGTTTAAAGTGTTTTCCTTTAGCAGGTTTCTTTTGTAGTTTCTCTTTAGTTATCTCACCAAATCCAACTTGAACTGCCTCATAGCCATCCTTTTCAAGGCTTTTTATCTGCAGAACTTTGCACGGACCAGCCATTACTAAAGTCACTGGAATAGATTCTCCATCTTTAAAAACTCTCGTCATTGATATCTTTTTTCCTAGAATAAACATGATTTTTAAGATAGGTAAAAGCCGGGTACAGCCCGGCTCTTGTGTCCATAGCTGATTTCTCGTTAAAAAGTCCGGGTAAAAATTACATTTTAATTTCAATATCCACGCCTGCGGGCAAAGTCAGATTCATTAAGGCATCAATCACTTTTGGATTTGGATTAACAATGTCAATCAATCTCTTGTGAGTCCTTATTTCGAATTGCTCCTTTGATTTGTTGTGAACAAAAGAAGATCTGTTTACAGTATATTTCTTGGTCTCTGTTGGCAAAGGAACCGGTCCCGCAACATCGCTGCCATAACGCATCACAGTCTCCACTATCTGTCTCGAACTGTTGTCTATGACCTTGTTATCATATCCTTTAAGCTTGATATGAATTCTGCTCTTTAAATCCTCTTTAGTTTTCTTTTTTGCAGGCATCTATCCTCTATTTAATTATCTTTGTTACTACTCCAGCTCCAACTGTCTTGCCACCTTCTCTAACAGCAAATCTTTGCTTTTCTTCCAGTGCAATAGGAGCAATCAACTTAACCTTAACATTAACAGTATCTCCGGGCATAACCATCTCTTTGCCTTCTGAAAGAGTCACTTCTGATGTTACATCAGTTGTTCTGAAATAGAATTGAGGCTTGTAACCACTGAAGAATGGTGTGTGTCTACCTCCTTCTTCTTTGGTAAGAATGTAAACCTCTGCTTCAAATTCAGTATGAGGAGTAACTGACCCAGGCTTAGCTAGAACTTGCCCTCTCTCGAGGTCCTCTTTCTTGAGACCTCTTAAAAGAATGCCTACATTATCTCCAGCTCTTCCTTGATCTAAGATTTTATTAAACATCTCAACACTGACAACAGTCGTCTTGCTTGTCGGCCTAATTCCAACAATCTCTATCTCTTCATTTGAATTAACAATTCCTCTTTCAATTCTACCAGTAGCGACTGTTCCTCTTCCAGCAATTGAAAAGACATCTTCAATTCCCATGAGGAATGGCTTGTCAACGTCTCTTTCAGGTTCTGGAATATACTCGTCTAAAGCTTTAACCAATTCCATTATTGGATTGATGGCTTCATCGTCTGCTGATTTTGCTTCAGTCGCCTTTAAGGCTGAGCCCTTGATAACTGGAATCTCATCTCCTGGATAATCATACTTCTTGAGAAGCTCTCTGATTTCAGACTCAACTAAATCAACCATCTCTGGATCGTCTACCATATCAACTTTATTAATAAAGACGACTAAAGATGGTAGGCCAACCTGACGAGCTAAAAGAATATGCTCTCTGGTCTGAGGCATCGGTCCATCAACAGCAGAGACGACCAGAATAGCTCCATCCATTTGAGCTGCTCCGGTAATCATATTTTTAATGTAATCTGCATGTCCTGGACAATCGATATGAGCATAATGCCTATTTTCAGTTTCATACTCTAGATGAGAAATTGAGATGGTTAATCCTCTCGCCTTTTCTTCTGGAGCAGAATCAATCTGGTCAATTGTCTTTTGTGAACCTCCAAATCCTTTAAGACTTAAAGAGTTCAAGATAGCCGCAGTTAAAGTTGTCTTACCATGATCTACGTGACCAATGGTTCCGACATTAACGTGAGGCTTTGATCTTTCAAATTTTTCTTTTTCAGCCATAAATTTTTAAAACTAAAAGATTTTAAGTTAATTTCTCTTAGTTTAATTATTTTCTAATTATTTTTAATAAGATTTAACGCTTAAGTTATATTCTATTTAATTTTGAAAAAAAGTCAATCCGATTAATTATCTTTTTTTGCCTTCTATAATCTCTTGCGATACATTAACAGGAATCTCCTCATAATTATCAAATTCCATTGTGAAATTACCTCGACCCTCGGTCATTGACCTTAAAGACGTCACATAGCCGAACATCTCAGATAAAGGAACTCGAGCTTTAACCACTTTCATACCTGCCACCTCTTCGGTCTCCTCTATTTTGCCTCTTCTTGATGACAAGTCTCCAATAACATCTCCTAGAAAATCTGTCGGTATTGTAACTTCAATTTTCATAATTGGCTCTAAAAGAATCGGTTTAGCTCTCTTGCAAGCATCTTGAAACGCTAAAGATCCGGCAATCTTAAAGGCCATCTCTGATGAATCGACTTCATGGAAAGAGCCATCATAAAGGGTTACCTTGAGATCTGATATCGGATAACCCGCCAAAACACCCTTGTCGCTAGCTTCTTTAATGCCTTTTTCAACAGCAGGAATATATTCTTTAGGTATAATTCCTCCTTTAATCTCGTCAACAAACTCAAGACCCTCGCCTTCCTCTTTTGGCTCAACTTTCAGCCAAACGTGTCCATATTGACCTCTTCCTCCACTCTGCTTGACATATTTACTTTCAGCTTCGGCGGACGCCTTTATCGTCTCTCTGTAAGCTACTTGGGGCCTACCGACTTGAGCTTCAACACTAAACTCTCTCTTCATTCTGTCAACTAATATCTCTAAGTGAAGCTCACCCATTCCTGAGATAACCGTCTCTCCAGTCTCCATATCAGATTTGATTTTGAAAGTTGGGTCTTCGTCAGCTAATTTCTTTAAAGCTAGCCCCATCTTTTCTTGGTCAGCCTTGGTCTTGGGCTCAATTCTGATTGAGATAACTGGCTCTGGGAAAGTAATCTCTTCCAAGATAATAGGCGCTGATTCATCGCAGAGAGTGTGCCCTGTTGATGTGTTTTTTAATCCAACCGTTGCTGCAATGTCTCCAGCAAAAACTTCTTTAACTTCTTCTCTTTCAGAAGAATGCATTCTTAAAATCCGACTAATTCTCTCTTTTTCTCCAGTTGTTGAATTCAAAACATATGAACCAGTCTGAATGCTACCAGAATATACTCGGAAATAGGTTAATGTTCCGACATAAGGATCTGTCGCAATCTTGAAAGATAGGGCTGAGAACTTTTCCTCATCATCGGCTTTTCTTGTCGCTATCTCGTCATTTTTAGGATTTCTGCCTTCAATTGGTGGTAAGTCTATTGGTGACGGAAAGAAATAACAGATAGCATCAAGTAATAATTGAACTCCCTTATTCTTAAGTGCTGAGCCACACAGAACTGGAACCAGCTTATAATCTAAAACTGCTTTTCTTAAGGTTTTAATTATCTCTTCTTTAGTAATCTCCTGCTTTTCTAGATACTTCTCAAACAAAAGGTCATCTTCTGCAACAACTTTTTCTAAGAGATCCTTGTGCCACTTTTCAGCTTTCTCTTTCATCTCTTCGGGTATCTCTGAATACTCCATCTTTTCACCAAAATCTCCTTCAAAAGTAATCATCTTCATCTCTAAAAGATCAATTATTCCCTTGAAATCATCTTCTAAACCAACTGGAATCTGTAAGGCAACTGTTTTTGTAGTTAATTTGTTGTTAATGGAGTCTAGAGCAAACTCAAAAGATGCTCCTATTCGATCAAGCTTATTGATAAAACAGATTCTGGGAATCATGAATTTATCAGCTTGACGCCAAACTGTTTCTGATTGAGGTTGAACTCCAGAAACACCTTCAAAAACGACAACTGCACCATCAAGGACTCTTAATGATCTTTGAACTTCTGCTGTAAAATCGATATGACCTGGAGTATCTATGATATTAATTCTATGCTCGTTGTCTTTGATTCTCTCTCCATCGCTTGCAGGAGGCATCCAAAAACAAGTCGTTGCCGCTGATGTAATAGTGATTCCTCTTTCTCTTTCTTGATCCATCCAGTCCATAATTGCTTGCCCACTATGAACTTCTCCCATCTTGTGGGAAATTCCAGTATAAAAAAGGATTCTCTCAGAAACGGTAGTTTTGCCTGCATCGATATGGGCAATAATTCCGATATTTCTATATTTTTTTATAGGATAAAGTCTCATAAATCAATTTATGTCAAGCGGTCTTACCAAGCAAAATGAGCAAAAGCTTTGTTGGCTTCAGCCATTCTGTGGATTTCTTCTTTTTTCTTTACTGCTGCCCCTGTATTTTCAGAAGCATTTATAATCTCCTCAGCCAATCTATCTTGCATAGGTTTGTTCTTCTTGGTTCGCGCAGACAAGACAAGCCATCTCATCGCCAAACTCATCCTTCTCTCTTTGGCAACAGGGATTGGAACTTGGTAGATTGCTCCTCCGATTCTCCTAGACCGAACTTCCATGTTAGGTCCAATATTGTCTAAAGCCTTTTCAAAGATCTCTACCGGATCGCTCTTCTTTTTTTCACTTACTTGCTCTAGAGCTTGATAGAGAATCTTTCTAGCTATAGATTTCTTGCCTTTTCTCATTATATGATTGACGAACTTAGCAACAACAACGTTGCCATATAATGGATCAGGTTGAATTTCATGTTTTGTAATTTTTCCTTTAGCGGCCATATTCTAACGATTAAATACTATGATTTTTTCTCTTTTTTAGTTCCATATCTGCTTCTGCTTCTCTTTCTGCCCTCAACTCCAGCTGCATCCAAAACACCCCTAACAACTTGATAACGAACACCGGCTAGGTCTTTAACTCTACCTCCTCTAATCATGACCACTGAATGCTCCTGAAGGTTGTGGCCGATGCCTGGGATATATGCTGTTGTTTCCATGCCATTGCTAAGACGAACCCTGGCTACTTTTCTTAGAGCTGAGTTTGGCTTCTTCGGTGTTGTTGTAAAGACCTTTAAACAAACCCCTCTCTTGAATGGTGAGTTGTAATAAGAAGGTCTGTTTTTTAAACTATTGAAACCAAAAGAAAGAGCTGGCGACTTTTTCCGCTTTTCAATCTTTTTCCTTCCCTTTCTTATAATTTGATTAATTGTTGGCATCTTTAAATATAAAAGAATAAAAATAATTAAGCGCCCTGCGCTTACAAAGACATATTACAAAAATAGACTGAAATGTCAACCCTGATATTATATCCCAGCGATTAATCTGAATAATATGAAAACTAACTGAAAAACAATCGGTAATAAAAGATAAATCGCAAGAAATATCAAAGGAATCGCCGCTATGCCCAATCTAGGATAAATCTCCTTGAACTTATATTCAATTTTAGGAAAAAAAGTAAAAAGGATATGTGAACCGTCTAACGGTGGTATCGGCATTAAATTGAAAATTGCTAAAAGAACATTAATAAAGATGATAACCAAGAAAAGGAAAAATGCTAGCCCCCAAAAACCGCTCTCGGCAAGAGCTTCTGGCATTCTAAATTCAGATAGATATCTTAAAAAAGATTGAAAAACTGAAGCCTTGCCCTCATAGCTAAGAGGAATAAATCTAGCTATAATGCCAAAGAAAGAAGCTACTATAAGGTTGGAACCTGGGCCAGCGGCAGCTACTTTTAATGAACCATATTTCTGATCCTTGAAGTTGTAAGGATTCACTGGTACTGGTTTTGCCCAGCCAAAGATAAATCTAGTAGGAAAGATAATGCAGATTAAAGGCACGATAAAGGAACCCATAAAATCTAAGTGACGTAAAGGATTAAGGGTAAGTCTGCCGGCATATCTTGCCGTTGGGTCACCCAAAGAATCAGCAACGCTGCCATGGGCAACCTCATGAATAATAATTGAGAATATTAAAATAGTTAATAGAAAGATAATTTCCATTAATTTCTATAGTAGCACACCATTTAATGCTTGTAAAAATAGCCTTTTAGTGATATACCTTTCGTACGATATCAAAAATAATAAACAATAGATACTTTAAAAAGATGCCTAAACAATGCGCAATTTGCGAAAAAAAGTCGGTAATGTCAAGACAGAGAAAAAAGTTGATGTCAAAATATAATCCGACTCCTAAAAAAAGGAAGTATGCCAATTTGCAAAATCTCACTGTTCCTCAAGACACAAAAAAAGCAAAATACAAAGAATTTGCCGGGCAAAAGATAGTTGCCTGCACTAAGTGTATCAAGGCTTTAAGCAAGAGCTAGACAAGCGGGGCGTAGTATAGTGGTTATTATTCCGGGCTGGGGGTCCGGTGACTCCGGTTCAATTCCGGGCGCCCCGAATTTTGGTTGTTGACAAAACAACTTTTTTTATTATAATTATCTCACCTTAAAAAGGGAATAAAAAGGAGGTGCAGCACTTTGTCAAAAAAGATGGCAGTTATTGTTTTTGTAATAATCATGGTTTCTGTCATTGGATTGGGGGGCATTTCTGCATCTTATAATCCCCCAACAACCGGGCCCTTACCAGACTCATGCTTCAAGGTTGAGTTCAACAAAAGCGGCAGAATAAGCAATGTGCAGAATGCCACCCACAAAGAGAATGACGGCATTATCACTATCACCTTCCATGAAGAAGAAGTGATTATTCACAACCTCATCTTCAAGGAAAGATCCGAATTAATTGGATTCTCCTGGACCAGCTCCTCTACTGTGAGAGTATGGATTAAATTTGGACCAACTTCCAAATTAGCAGGAGAAGGTATCGAGGGTAGCTTCGTTACACCTAACAACAGAGGGGTAAGCAATATTGTTTTTTGCTTCTCCTCCGATGACGACAACGGCAATGGCAATGGCG
>PWOE01000059.1 GCA_003557585.1 Candidatus Nealsoniibacteriota bacterium
ACAATTCAACAATTCAACAATTCAACGATTAAACAAATCAACAATTCAAACACGAGGTTTCCATCTGCTATCGCAGGATGGAAACTCCCCGGCAACCCCCCCGGAGATGGAATCCTCCGACAGGAGATTCCATCCTCCCCGTTGTAAAACGACTACCAATGCCAGCGCAGCGCAAAATGACAAGGCGAAGCCTTAAAATGCCAGCGAAGAACTGTTAAACATTTCGAATATTTTGTTTGTTTCGAATATTTCGCTTAAATTTGTTTTGTAAGCAAGAATTATCAAAATGGAAACAATAAACGAAATAAAAAGACCGAGCAAGGAAGAGCAAAAGCTGGCTTTAAGCTCATATTCATCTTCGCTGGTGACGGCTCTTAGCCGTTTGAAAGCCGGTATGGCAGAAATGGAAATTGAAGAGACAGGCGAAAAGATAAAAGTGCCAACGAGGGCATTGGCATTGCTCGGAAAGATACTCAAAGCGATGAGCCAGGGCAAGCCTATGTCAATTGTGCCAATGGCAACGGAAGTAACCACACAGCGAGCTGCCGAAATACTGGGTTGCTCAAGGCCACATTTGGTCAAACTCCTCGAAGAAGGAAAGATTGAATATACAAAAGTAGGCAAACACCGGCGCATCAGGTTTGAAGATGTAATGAACTATCGGCAAAAGGTGAAAGAAGAACAAAAACAGCACCTCATTGAGATAATGAATGCTGACGAAGAATCAGGGCTGTATGATACATAGTGTTCGGTTTACTGTGGTGCTTGATACCAATGTGATTTATCCTGTCATAACCAGGGACTTGCTTTTCTGGTTTGCACATTACGAAATGTACACCCCGAAATGGAGTAAGCACATTTTTGATGAATGGAAGGATGTGATGCTCAGACGAGGCATCTCATCAGAAGAGATAGAGAAAAGGGTTCAGAGGGCTGCAATGGCCTTCCCCGATGCCCTGGTAAAGCAATATGAAAGTTTGATTGAAGTTTTAAATCTGCCAGACGAGAAGGATCGGCACGTACTGGCAGCCGCCATTAAAATCAATGCAGACCTTATTGTATCAAACAACATTAAAGACTTTCCTGAAAACATCCTGAATCGTTTCGGGATAAAGATTAAGACAGCAGACGCATTTTTAACCGATCTTATTGATCTTGATGGCGAAACAGCCATAGAAGCATTTAAAGAAATGGTTCTCAATAAGAAAAACCCAGATCTGGATGAATATGCTGTACTAAAACAACTCAGAAAAAACGGACTCAAAGATACTGCAGCATATCTACACTCTCTTCTGTAATTATTGATTATTATCAGTTAAAAGGCTGAATACTCGAAGGAAGAAGTTAGAGGTTAGAGGTTGGAAATGAGAAAAAATAACATCCAAATAAACAATTAAACGATTCAACAAATAAACCAATCATCTCTTTACAATTTTCAAGAAAAACATATATTTGTGAACTGAAAACCCAAAATTAAGGCATGACTGGTTCACAAAACAAAAAAAAAGACATCGTTTTTGCAGCTTACCAGGATAAGCGTACGGTATTTCGCCTGAAAGACATTGCCATGCTTACCGGCGAGACGAATTTTGTGTCGATCAACAAGAAGTTGAATTACCTGGTGCATGCGGGCAAATTTTTGAATCCGCGGAAAGGTATTTATGCAAAAGCAGGCTTCAGCAAAGAAGAACTGGCATGTGTTTTATATACACCTGCATATATATCACTCGAATATGTGCTGCAAAAGGCTGGGGTTATCTTTCAGTATGATCAGGCCGTAACCTGTGTGAGTTATTTAAGCAGGACAACAATCATTGACGGTCAGGCCTATGTGTTCAGGAAAATAAAACCCCAAACTCTTACAAACACCAGTGGTGTTCGACGCCTTGACAATCAAATCAATATGGCAACTGCCGAGCGTGCCTTTCTAGATATACTTTATCTGAATACAAGTTATTATTTCGACAATCTAAATCCGCTAAACATTGACACGATCAACAAACTGCTGCCATTATACAACTCCAGGGCGCTAAATGTAAGGACAAATAAAGTGTTATCAAATGCAGTTTGACAGGAACCGGCATAAAATACTGCTAATCCAGATCCTGAAAGAGATCTATTCAGATGTTGAATTGGCTGCGTCGCTCGGTTTTAAGGGTGGAACGGCTATGATGTTTTTTTACGATCTGCCGCGCTTCAGTGTTGACCTGGATTTTAACCTGATGAATGCTGACAAGCAGGATGTCGCATTTCAAAAAGTGCGTAACATCTTATTGAAATACGGCAAAATTTCAGATGAGGCACAAAAGTTTTACGGGCCGGTATTGGTTCTTAATTATGGTGAAGGCGAACGCAACCTAAAGGTTGAAATATCAAACCGCATGTTTAGCAACAGGTATGAGATAAAAAACTTCCTGGGCATTAATATGATGGTGATGGTTGCTCCCGATATGTTTGCCCATAAAGTATGTGCGTTGCTCGACAGGAATATGCTCACCAATCGCGACATATTCGACTGCTGGTTCTTTATGCAAAAACGAACCCCCATCAATACAGAGCTGGTGGAGGTCCGAATGCGAATGCCTTATGCTGATTATATTCAGAAGTGCATTGGTAAACTTGAGGCGATGAGCGACCGGGGTTTGCTGCAAGGACTTGGTGAACTGATGGATGCTGACCTCAAAACCTTTGTAAAGACAAAACTGCGCAATGAAACGATTACGCTGTTCAGGTTTTATAAAGATTATCCCATCCCAGGCTGACGTGTATTTCTTAAGTGACAAGACGCGTCTCTTGCAGGCAATGGCAGCCAGGGCAGGATTTTCCGATTGCCGATTTTCGATTGAAAACTGTTTTTATCCGTCGCATCAGTCCCGCACGTGCGGGGCAGGTGTGCTGAAATTTGTGTGAATTTGTGGACAAAAAAGCCTCGAAGCTCGAAGGAAGATGTTAGCGGTTAGAAGTTGGAGGTTAGAAGACCCTCTGACTTCTGACATCTGACATCTGACATCAACAATTAAACAAATAAACATACCCCGTGCGCCGCAGATCCATCCTCACCACCTTCCTGTTCACAACAGCCTTACTGATCGTGTTGTTCCTCTGGCGTGGCGGCCACTGGCTCGTGGTGGAAACGCCCCTGCAACCAGCCGATGCCATCGTGATGCTGCGGGGAAGCACCCCGGAACGGGAACTGGAGGTGGCACAGCTCTTCAATGAAGGCCTGGCCGATCACGTTCTTTTCGTGGACTTCAGCACCCACAACACCCGCCTGCTCGACTCGCTTGAGCTCGACCTGCCGCTAGGAGTCGCAAACACCATCACCACGCTGCAACACCTCGGCATCCCCGAAAGCCACATCACCATCCTGAAAGGCGACATCAGCTCCACCCGCGGCGAAGCGATCGCCATCCGCCAATACCTCGAAACCGCGGGCGAAGCCACCGTAAGGACGAAAGATCTTTCGCCCCAACGGATCATCATCGTATCCTCCCCGCCACACATGCGCCGCGCACGCCTGCTCTTCCGCCGCGAACTCCGAAAACTGCAGGCGCAGCCAGTGTACGGGCGAAAAACTTTTCGCCCCGACGTCGAACTGATCATGCGCCCCAGCCCATATAGCGATTTCCAGGCCAAAGGCTGGTACCGCCACCGCGAAAGCGCCAGGTCGGTGGTGTTTGAATACGTGAAGCTGGCAGCAGGGAGTTGGTAGTAGTGAGTTGTGAGTTGCCAGTAGTGAGTTGTGAGTTGCCAGTAGTGAGTTGTGAGTTGCCAGTAGTGAGTTGTGAGTTGCCAGTTGCCATTCATCAGCATTCCGTTATCGGAAAGAACTTCTTCAACAGGAATCGATCACAAAGATCCAGCTGGCTCCCCTCGAGTTTTAAAACGGCAAAAACAACTAATGCATACTTAAAAGTGCATTTTGTGCAAATAATGCATATTTTATTCAGCTATAATTATTACCTTAGCCAATAATAGAAAATTAAAACTCAAATGGAGCGGCTTAAAGGACATTACAGGCGGTTGTTGGAACAGGTAAATACCGACTTTACTCGCTACCTTTATCAACACATCGACTGGAACACTCGGTTTATTGCCATTTTGGGTGCACGTGGAGTGGGCAAAACTACCATGCTGCTGCAGCATATAAAAAAAGAACTTCCTGTAAACGAAACACTGTATATAAGTGCC
>PWOE01000028.1 GCA_003557585.1 Candidatus Nealsoniibacteriota bacterium
GTGTTTCATTTATGGAAGGAAAAGCTCAATGGCATGGAGGAGCACCGTCACAAGAAGAATTTATTCAGGCTATGCTGGAATTGGGAGGAGATGCTCATGATTGCTAATCGGGTTGTCTATGGAGATACGCTAATAGCACTTGCGAAGGAAAATCCAAATATTGTGTTGTTGGATGCTGATGTAGGAAAATCCACAGGAACCATTCAGTTTAAAGAAGTATTTCCTGAACGTTATATAGAAGTAGGTATTGCTGAACAGAATATGATAGGCATGGCAGCAGGGATGGCCACATGTGGGAAGATTCCCTTTGCATCAACTTTTGGAGTTTTTACCAGTATGCGAGCGGTTGAACAAATTCGAAATGCAGTTTGTTATACAAATTTGAATGTGAAGATAGGTGGAACCCATGCAGGGTTAGAAACAGGACAAGACGGAGCAACCCACCAAGCTATAGAAGATATTGCAATTATCAGAAGTATTCCAAACATAATACTTTTAGTCCCTTCTACACCCAATGCAACAAGGAAGCTTACCAGGCTCGCAGCAGAGCTTTTCGGACCGGTGTATCTTCGATTCGGAAAGGATCCCGCAGAAGAACTGTATGATGATAGTGAGGAGTTTGTTTTAGGCAGAAGCAAACAGTTGCGAGATGGCTCAAACGCTCCGGGCAGCGATGCCAAAGAAAGGTGATGGTTTTTATCATAAATCATGTACTCGTAAACCTCGTCGGTAAACGCCCACAAATCGTGTTTCTGTAGCATTGCAAGCAGCGTCTTATCTGGAAGCACAGGGCAAGCAGGTACGGATTATTGATATGTATTCAATCAAACCGCTTGATGAACAGGTTGTGATTAAAGCAGCAGAAGAAACATCAGGTATTATCACAATAGAAGATCACAGCATTATCGGAGGGTTAGGTGGAGCTGTGAGTGAAGTAATAGCTGAACACACTCCACAAAAACCAGTTATCAGGCTTGGGCTAAAAGACTGCTTTGGACGTTCAGGCGATAAAAAGGGACTTTTAGAGCTTTACAATCTTACCCCTCAGGCTGTTATTGAAGCAGTAGGATCTCTCTTAGTAAATCAATGAGGAAAACATAATGGATTTATTAGCAACAATTAAGGATTTTATGCTAACTGAAGCGGTATCCGGATATGAAAAAAAGATGGCATACAAGCTTAAAGACTATTTTGATCAATATTCTGATGAGACGTATATCGATAAAGCAGGTAATACTATAGCGAAAATTTCCGGCACCGAGACCGATCCCGAAGCTTTAACACTGATGATATTTGCCCACGTTGATCAGCTTGGTTTTATCGTAAGAAAAATTGAAAATTCTGGATTAATACAAGTTGACCGACTTGGGGGAATACCAGAGAAAGTTCTTCCGGGTGCAACTGTATCCGTTAGTACCATCGATGGTGATTATATTCCAGGGGTATTTGGTAATAAATCCCATCATGCAACATCGCCAGAGGAAAAATATAAAGTTGATACAGTAACAAGTCTACTTATTGATATTGGAGCATCAAGTAGAGAGGAAGTAATGAATACGGGCATTCACATTGGATGTCCAGTATGCTACAAACCAAGCTTTACAAAGCTGCAAGAAAACAGGATATCCGGTACGTCTGTAGACAACCGTGCTGGATGTGCAGCCCTTGTCGGTGTTGCAGAAGCATTAAGTCAAAATTCTCCAAAAGTAACAGTATATTTAGTTGGTACAGTCTGGGAAGAGTTTAATATACGTGGAGCAATATTTGCTGCAAGAAGCATAAAGCCGGATCTTGCTTTATGTATTGATGTAGCTTTGCCCGGAGATACTCCTGATTTGATGAGCAGATATGACTTAGGATTAGGGGAAGGACCAACGGTTACTCTTTATAATTTCCATGGAAGAGGCACATTAAACGGAAATATTGCTCATCAAGGGCTTTACAGACATGCTCTTGCTTGCGCAGAAGCCTCGGGCATTAATTTGCAGGAATTTGCTTCTCTTGGACTGTTGACAGACAGCGCATACGTGCAGTTAGAACATAACTATATTGGATGCCTTGATATTGGCTTTCCAGTGAGATATACCCATTCCCCTGTAGAAACATGTGATATAGCCGATATCAAAGAGTTGATACATCTCTTAACGTATATGGTAAATAAAATGGATAAAAACTTTTCATTAAGCAGATTCTAATACATGTAAAAGGTAAAATTTATTTAGGAGAAATATTATGAAGAAATCATGGTTTAAGGAAATTTTTAACACAGAAAAACCAATTATCGCAATGTGCCACTTTCAGCCATTACCTGGAGATCCCTATTATGATCCTGTTTCAGGAATGGATTATGTTGTGGAAAAAGCTAAAAAAGATCTTATCAACTTACAAGAGGGTGGTGTTGACGCCATTATGTTTTCAAACGAATTCAGCCTACCTTATCTTACAGAAGTGAAACCGCAGACTGTCGCCGCAATGGGTCGAGTTATTGGGGAATTACTTGGCAATATTCATGTTCCTTTTGGTGTTAATGTACTATGGGATCCTATAGCATCTATAGACCTTGCGGCTGCTACAGGTGCGAAATTTATACGTGAAATAATGTCAGGTGTTTATGCAAGTGATTTCGGCCTGTGGAATACTAATGTTGGAAAGGTAGCAAGACATAAAATAGAAGTTGGCAGAAAAGACTTGAAACTGTTTTTTAATATCGTTCCCGAAGCTGCCAAATATCTAGCCGATCGAGATATTTCTGAGATTGCAAAAACAACTGTCTTTAACAACCGACCAGATGCTCTATGTGTATCTGGTCTAACAGCAGGAGCAGAAACAGATTCCCAAATACTTATAAAAGTTAAAAACATTGTACCTGACACTATCGTGTTTTCAAATACAGGATGCAGACTGGAAAACATTGAAAATCAGTTAAAATATAGCGACGGGGCAATTGTCGGAACTACCTTTAAGGTTGACGGTGTCTTTGAAAACCCTGTAGACAAGGACAGAGTTAAAACATTTATGGAGAAGGTAAAATCTATAAGATAGTAGAAATAGTAGGAAACAGTTAATCTGTAATTTGACACCATATATATAAGCAGAAAAATACGGTTGAGGCAGGAAATTATTTTTTTAATATAGATTTATTTTACACCTTAGCCGTATTTTCGTTAACTTTATGCAGGATAAAAAAGGGAGGATTAGATTTATTGATACTCAATCTGCATTCGCAAACTACTCTTTTCAGTCGAACGTCTTTGATAATAAGTAACCTAGAGATTATTTTCTAATTTTGATGAACTAAAGAAGTTTAGTGAAGGGAAAGAGGGTCAATATACATTGCTTAGTTTGCAGAGAATATTTGAAATAAGAAATCTGCATTTGGTGGTTGCTTTGGTATGTACTATTTGCTGCATAATCAGTTTGATGGTAATGCCTTCAACCAACTATTACGAAAATAGCCCGATAGCGCGCATTTTCATCGTATCGGGTGCCGCCGAAGGCGGCATGAGGAACTATTACGAAAATAGCTTGATAAAGCCTATTTTCATGGTATCGGGTGCCGCCGAAGGTGGCATGAGGAACTAAACTGGAAAAGTCATTTATTGGGATATTAATTGATAGGTCTTAAAATCTTAATTTCAGAAATTTAGCAGTTCTATGCCTGAAGATGGTGATATTCTGAAGAACTTTTCAAAATTTATTAGTAAGAAGAGATTTGATGATGTATGATCAAACACAAAAAATAAAATAATATGATTTGGTAGGTCCAACATAATGATGCTTTGTGATAATTAACGGAAATTGACAAAAAAGGGGAAAACAACATGTTAAAAGCTGAGCGATTAGAAAAGATAAAAGCATACTTAAACAAGAATGAATTTGCAGACATTAATAACCTCTCTGAAATTCTTGGTATTTCTACAGCAACTGTCCGCCGAGACTTAAAGGAACTTAATGAAAAAGAATTGGTGAACTTAACCCACGGTGGAGCAACAATCGCTAAAAAAGGACACTTATATGAACATCCCTATAA
>PWOE01000052.1 GCA_003557585.1 Candidatus Nealsoniibacteriota bacterium
ACATCATGCTTTTCATGAGTCAGTTGAGCCAGAAAGGAATCTAATTTTATATTATCATTCGGAGTGATGTAACGTTTCAAGGATGAGCCAATGACCTTTTCATAGGGTGACTGTACAATTTCAGCAAATCGCTGATTACAATAGAGAATTGTACCCTCTTTTGTAAGCGTAACTGCTCCCTCGCTCATCTTCTCTATAAAAGTACGATAAGGTGTTTCGGCAGAACTGACAGAATAAACCTGTTCTCCCTGGCTGCCGGAAACCATGATTGCATCCACTTCTCCGTTTCGGATAGCTGTCAGGGCATCCTCTATTTCAGCCAGACGGGAACGTAATTCATCATTTTCAATTATTAGCTGTTCTTTTGTTTTGATCATCTTTTTATAATAAATAGAATGTGTTAATATTAACGGGAATCATTTATTTTCTTCAGCTCTTTCAGGTCTAATCCCATGAGCACTTTTTCTTTGTCTGACATATCGCCAATAATACGCCTGAATGGAAGTGGCAGTTTTTTAATCAGGGTGGGTGCAGCAATTATCTGTTCATCTTTTGCTAAACCAGGGTGTTGAAAAAGATCAATAACCTCCAGCTCATATCTGCCATCCAGGTATTCACTGCAAATCTTTTTGAGGTTCGTCAGGGCCAGGATTGATCGGCTCGTTGTGCCGGTTACATACAAACGCAACACATATTTGTCCGTGTGCCGTTTTGACATTTTCTGGTCAAAGTCATCTGATGGGCCTTTTATATTGTGTTTTTTGTCTTCCATTTTTATACTTATTAACAGCAAACATTTGATTAGTCAGCAGGTAGCAAATCCAATCCGATAAGAACACGTTCTGTGTTTGAGAGATCACCGATGATCTTACGCACAGGTACCGGTAATTTTCTTACCAATGTTGGCAGGGCAAAAATCTGATCAGCGGCTCCCAATTGTGGATTTTTCAAAAGGTCAATTACTTCAATCGAGTATTGCCCCTTCAATTGTTCTTCACATATTTTTGTCAAATTCGCAAATGCCGTTATGGCCTTTGGTGTTTGACCTGCAACATATAAACGAAGGACCCACTTGTCATTGGCACCACTTTCCGGTTTTTCTTTAATTCTCATATCTGAACTCACATCAGTTTGCTTCATACAATAATCTGTTAAATTGTTATGCGTTATTTTTGGAAATATTTCCAATTTTAGCTTTTCTGCTTTTTGCCATTTCCACTTTATCCTGTTCGAGTCGTTTTATCATTTCTTGTTCTTCTTCTATGATTTTGATGGCTTCAGCTTCTTTCGACCCAAAATCAGCAAGCATAGTTGCAACCTTTGCCTCCAATGCTTTTCTTTTGCGGGCTATTTCACGTTTTTTTAATTCTATATCATGCTTACGTGTCAAAAATTCAGAGTTTTCATGGGCTTCCTGTGCTATTCGGGCTGAGCCGGTTAACACGCCGCTTGCACCGATATAAACATCACGTAATTCTACACCGTGGTTAGTTAATACAAATTCACGAATCTGATTAGAATTGGCCATCCCACGCGATTTCAGAACATACATGCCCCTGTTTCGTTCGCCGTTTAGCTCAATATCACGCAGCAATAACCAGGTATCTATCAGTGATGATATTCCAACATCAGAGCTCTCTGTATTGCACGCAGCTGAAGTGAGACTGGTAAACAATGCTGTGATCTGGTTTACCTTAAGAAAATCGACAATGCGCATTAATAATGTTTTAACCTCGAACTCCTTATCAGCCACTACGAAAGTATTTATCGGATCCAGGATTACAATATCGGGTTTGAATTCATTAACAAATTTGTGCGTTACCGCAAGATGCATTTCCAGGCCATAGAGCGTAGGACGGGTGGCCTGAAATTTTAACAGTCCTTTCCTAACCCAAGGTTCTAATTTGATGCCGATAGAAAGCATGTTTCGCATTAACTGGTTTGGAGACTCTTCGAAACAAAAATATAGAACACGTTCTCCTCGTTTACATGCAGCTTCAGCAAAGTGAGCCGCTGTACTGGTTTTCCCTATTCCGGCGGTACCGGAAACAAGTACAGTACTCCCCCGGTAATAGCCTTTTCCTTCAAGCATGTCATCAAGTGCTTTTATTCCACTTGAGATTCTTTCATTGGATACAACGTGTTCCAACCCTAATGAAGTCACCGGCAATACTGAAAATCCGGATTCATCAATCAAAAATGGATATTCATTAGAACCGTGAAGGGAACCCCGGTATTTTACAACCCTTAAGCGCCGGGTTGAAGTCTGTTCGCTAATGCGATGGTCGAGCATAATTACACAGTCTGAAACATATTCTTCCAGGCCTTGCCTGGTTAATGTTTCATCGCCACGTTCGCCGGTTATAATTGCAGTAACACCTTTAACTTTTAGCCAGCGAAATAAACGCCGCAGTTCAGCGCGCAAGATCAGCTGGTTTGGCAATCCGGCAAAAAGCGATTCTATGGTGTCCAACACAACCCGCTTTGCCCCTATTGAATCAATTGCATAACCGAGACGAATAAATAAAGCTTCTAAATCGTATTCTCCGGTTTCTTCTATTTCACTGCGTTCAATATGCACATGTTCAAGAGCAATTTTTTTGTTTTCCATAAGATCATTCAGGTTAAAACCAAGTGAAGCGACATTTGCGATCAATTCTTCATTGGTTTCTTCGAATGACATAAACACCCCCGGTTCGTTGAACTGGGTTGCGCCACGTACAAGAAATTCCAATCCAAAAAGCGTTTTCCCGCAGCCTGCACCACCGCAGACGAGCGTAGGTCTGCCGGTAGGTAAGCCACCTAAAGTTATTTCATCAAACCCCTGAATTCCGGTCGGAGACTTTGGAAGGTTAATATGGGAAGTTTTGTGTTCTGCCTTTTTCATTAATAGTTATATAATCATTGTTTCTACAAGGGTATTATTAACCGGTAAAGCTATTATTCATTTAATTTTTGAACCAAATTAAAAGACATAAAATAACAATTTTTCTTTTGATCATATATTACATAATAATTGAAAAAAGTTACATAATTCACAGATTTTCTAAACCAAACATGGCTTAAAGGCTCATTTGCAACTTATGTATTTCAAGTGACAAGGTGGCAAAGCCCTGATAAACGGCTGGGATTTGTTATATCTGCTGATGATCGAGGGACGAAATTCTGGCTTTGCAAAGTCGCCGGGGGGGGCATCCGCCAGCCCACAGAGATTGCCCAAAGCAGCCTGATTTGTAAAGCCCAAGGGGCGTATTAGAAATTTGGCGTGGCTGTAAAATTTACTTTCTTTCTTTTTCCAGTTCAAGAGATTTTCTTAAAATCAACATCCAGTTTTTCTTTTAGCTTCTGTTGAATGTCAATTTCGGATAATGCACTATACCCACCATTTTTCAGCTTCTGTTATAAGCTTTATCGCTTGATCAAAATTTTCCTTCATCGTTTTACAGGAAATGAAAAGCAGCGATGTCATTATTATAATCAAGCGGAATAGTTTCATTCATTCTTTCATGCAGACCCCGCAAATTTAAGAATTTATTGCTGTAAAATAGTGATGTTGTTAATTTGTAAACCTGCTTATTAATTCAAAAAATTGTTTAATTTTGAAAAAACGGAGATGCCGAAAACCGCTCAGAGTAGGCGAAACGCAAACCAATTAGTTATGAAACCACTGAATCGCCTGCTGTATCGCGCCGGCATCCATCAGTTTTCCTTATGATCTCATATCTTACAGGACGCAGCCGCTATACAGGCAAGCCAGACTGAACCCAAACGATGCTTTTTATTTGCAGTCGGTTGTAAGAAATTAGTTTGCTCTTTCTTTCCTATTGCGGTATTCAAAAATATACTGCTTCAATGGACGAGATGGCGAAATAT
>PWOE01000067.1 GCA_003557585.1 Candidatus Nealsoniibacteriota bacterium
GATCTAGGCTACAGAATTTACAGTTGGAGATGAAGACTTAGCCAACCATGCAAAGGCAACTTTCATTGCAGAGAAATCTGACACTGGAAAGGTTAAGCTACTCAAGGTTGTCATTGATGAAACCGAGAGAGTCACCATTAGTGGTGTTACTAGCAAAGCAGGATGGCAAAGATTTGAGATCGATGCAATTCAATGGTTTGCGGTGGAAGGTACTGATTATTATCACTACGAATTCACCAAGAACATGGATGACGTTGATAAGATCCAGACTGCTCAAAGATACGTCAACAACTAACGTAGTTGACCGTATCTAACTGAAGATTTAATCTTCAGTGAACCAAGCCCCGCCATTTGGCGGGGTTTTGGTTTTTCTTGATTTAATTGTAGAATAGATTTAGAGGTTCATTGAGGCCCAATAATTGGGCTTTTATGCTTTTTAGAAAAACAATATCTCTTCTTTTGGAGACACTTTTCCCTAGATTCTGCATCAAGTGTGGTTTAGAAGGAAGATATATCTGTGACTGGTGTCTCTTGTTTGCCTCAGAGAGTGAGCAGATATGTTGTTCATGTCAAGAGGCAAGCTTTAATGGCTCAAGGCATAAAGAGTGCAGAGAGACTCTTGATGGCTTGATCAGTCTCTGGGACTATGATGGAGTTATCAAAAAGGCGATGAAAGAAGTTAAAGAAGAGGGCAGACACTCTCTTTTACAAGAATTGATTGAGAATGCTCTTCTTCTCTTTGAAAGAGATGAGCAAAGATTCAAAGATTTCTTGAATTTCTTGATTGATGAAGAGACAGTTATCTCTTTTGTCCCGAGCCATTCTTTCAAGAAGAGAGAAAGAGGCTTTGATGTTTCAGAGAAGCTAGCCGATTATCTATGCAAGGGACTAGGTAAAAAGAGAGAAGTTTTGCTGAAAAGAGAGAGAAGAACCGAACCTCAAGAGGGATTAAACAGAGAGAATCGTTTTTTAAATGTCTCTGGTGCTTTCTCTTTTGTTGGAGCAAAGAGAGAGAAGGTAGTTCTAGTATCTGACCTTTGGATTAGTGGAGCGACGATGAAAGAATCTAGTCGTCTTTTGAAAGAGAATGGAGTTGTTGAGGTCTGGGGATTTGTTGTTGCTAAAATTAGTTGAAATTGATGGGAATAAGTTGTAGTATTGAGAAAAGAAGAATGATTAGAAGTGCAAGAATAAAAATATTATCCTTTGCTTTAATATTGCTTTTCGTAGCGCCTTTTTCTGTTGATGCAGTTGTTGTTGAATTTAATGTTGAATCAAATTACGATATCTTTTCTAGAAGCAGTCTAGAGGCGATTTTGCAAAGAAGCACTACCAAGACTGATATCTATGTTGAAGAAAGATGGTGGGATAGTCTTGACTTAGATAGACAGCTAGAGATTGATAAGAGGATATATCAATTAGGCAAAGAGTTTGATAACAGGATATATCCTGAGATGCAGTCTCTTTTTGACTACAACCTCCATCACCCAGTTGATGATAGCGGCAAGTTGACGATACTCTTTCACGAGATGTTTTCGGAGTCGGGTGGTTACTTCAATTCAGGTGACCAGTATTCAAGATATCAATACAATAGATCCAATGAGTCAAATATCGTCTATATCAATGCCAGGTTTGCTGATAAAGACTATCTCGACGGATTCCTAGCTCACGAGTTTATGCACCTGATAACTTTTGACAAGAAAGAGAGAGAGTATAACACCAGAGAAGAGATTTGGCTCAACGAGGCCCGGGCGGAGTATATGCCGACATTCTTCGATTATGATGACGGCAATCTCTCTAGAAGGAGAAGATCTTTTATCAGCTACCCAGACAATTCAATCACTGAATGGCTTAATAGATCAGCTGATTACGGTTCAGTTAATATCTTTGTTCAATATCTAGTTGATCATTATGGGATTGAGATATTGGTTGATTCTTTGAAATCGAGCAAGGTCGGTATCAGAAGCATTAATGAGGCCTTGGAGAAGAACAATTACAGTGAGGATTTCAGTCAAATCTTCACTGATTGGACAATTGCAGTTCTTTTGAATGACTGTTCAATTAATTCTCGCTACTGCTTTAATAGCAAAGAGCTCGAAGATTTGAGAATAGTTCCAATGACTAGCTATCTTTCCAGAGAATACGGCAGTTCTTCAGCATCACGAAGAGTCACTAAAGATTGGGCCGGCAACTGGTATCGAGTCGTCGGTGGTGTCGGTGATTTAAGGATGGAGTTCAAGTCAAACAGGCAAGACAATTTCAGAGTGCCTTATGTTTTGTGTGACCTCAGTGATAGTTGCAAGATAAACTTCATCAATCTTGATAATTATGGCGATGGAGAGATAAAGATAGCTAATTTTCAAGAGAATTATAGCTCATTAACGATAATTCCTTCAGCTCAAGGCAAGATAAGCGAGTTTAATGGTGAAGAAAGCCCAGTCTATTTTGATTGGATAATTGAGACTGGCGAGAGAGAAAGACCTCCTCAGGAAGATGAGTTGATGATTCAAGAGCTTTTAGCCAAGATTGAAGAATTAAAGCAAGAGCTTGCTCGTTTACAGAGAGAGCTTGGTATTAGCCAACCACCGATACTCTGTCGTGTCGATAACAATCTCTATTTTGGTCTAAGGAATGACGAAGTTAAGTGTTTGCAAGAGTTTCTCAAGAAAGAGGGAGTCTACCCAGAAAAATTAATCACCGGCAACTTCTTTAATTTAACTAGACAAGCAGTTGTTCGCTTTCAGAACAAGTATGCCAGCGAGATTCTTCATCCTATAGGATTGAGTCAGGGAACTGGCTATGTCGGTCCAAGAACAAGAGACAAGATAAACAAGATTCTTGAACTTGATCAGATGATTTCATCTTAAATGAACATTTCTAGTAAAAAAGAGTATTTAACTTACTTTGTTGGCGACATCTTCTTTTTTGTCGTCTCTCTCTGGTTGGCGCTTTCTTTGCGCCACTTTTCTTTTCCAACAAAAGAGTTTTTCATGGAGCATATCGTTCCTTTCTCTTTTCTTTTCGCTATCTGGATAATTATCTTTTTTATTGCTGGGCTTTATGACAAGCAGACAGCAATCCTGAGAAAGAAGATTCCAGCAAGGGTTATCAATGCCCAGATAATTAATGGAGCGATTGGAGTCTTGTTCTTTTATCTTTCACCATATTCTGATATAGCGCCTAAAACCAATCTCTTCTTATACATTCTCGTCTCTTCAATTTTAATTATTTCTTGGAGGTTAACGCTTGTTCGTTTCTTTAAGTTTGGTAGAAAGCAATCGGTAACTGTCCTGGGAGAGAGCAAGGAGATTGACGAAATTATTCAAGAACTCAAGGAAAACAAGAAATACAATGTTGACAGCATTGAGCAATTAAGAGTTGATGATATCAAGAAGATAGATACCAGCAAGCCACTCTTTATCATTGCTGACTTCCAAAGCAAGAAGATAAAGCCTCTGCTTTCTGATTTTTACAAGATCTTTTTTTCAGAAATTGTCTTTTTAGATGTTCAAGAAGTTTACGAAAATCTTTTTGAAAAGATTTCTCTCTCTATGGCTGACGAGCAGTGGCTCTTAAGGAATATCTATTCTCGAAGGAATCTTTACAGTTTAGTTAAAAGAATGGTTGATGTATTCATCGCTTTACCAATCGGCTTAATCTCTCTGATTCTTTATCCCGGCATCTCTTTAGCTATCAAGCTTGATGATGGCGGGCCTGTCTTCATAGTTCAGGATAGAATCGGCCAGAAAGGCAAGAGAATCAAGATAGTCAAGTTCCGCAGTATGAAAGTTAATGATAGGGGAGCTTGGGTTAAAGAGAAAGATGAAAGAATAACCAGA
>PWOE01000054.1 GCA_003557585.1 Candidatus Nealsoniibacteriota bacterium
AGGAAAGAAATACCTGCAACCGTAGCGGGTATTATTTCCACCCAGTGGTTTAAGGGCTCAGAGTTGGTCAAAATACCTGTTGATATTAAAGCATACTCTCTAAATGAAATTGAAGCCATTCAGGAACTGAAAAAGAACAGACTTTTACCTGAAATAGCCGCTGAAGTAAGAGATTTTGAGCAAAAAGCTTTTTATCTGGATAGGGAAGTGGAGAACTTGTCGGATGCTTTGTTTGGAAAATTCAGAAAAAGTGTGCTTATCGTGGGAAGGTCCGGGGTAGGAAAAACTGCCCTACTTATGGAGTTTTTAAGGCAGAAAAAGCAGACAATCGGCTCTACACGATTGTGGCAGGCCAACGCTGCAGGACTAATCAATAAGTTAATGACAGGTGGCGGCTGGCACGACAATCTTTCAAAAGTTTGCCAGGAACTGAGAGAGTATCAAGACATGTTGTATATTGAAAACTTTTCCGATTTGTTTGAAGTGGGGCAATATAGAGGCAGTAATGTCAGTATTGCCGATTACCTGCAGGATTATATCAAGCGCGGAGATATTACTGTTATTTCGGAATGTACTGAAGAAGAACTGGCTATGATGGATGTTAGATCACCCGGTTATTCCGCTCACTTCTATGTGCTCCGCATGGAAGAACCTGGTTTTGAGATATTAAAAAGGATAATTTCACAAAAATCCGGCGAACTTGCACACCTTGCTAATGTAATTGTGTCTGATGATGCCATTGCAGAGGCATTAATCCTTCAAAAGCGGTTTATGCCATACTCCGGTTTCCCGGGAAAGACCATCAGATTTCTGGAAGCCCTTATCATTGAGCAGAGTAAAGCCGATGGTATTGTGCAAAGAGATACGGTGCTGGAGGCTTTCTGTGAGGAATCAGGTATGCCCCGTTTTCTTATTGATCAGGAAATTGAGCTTAGAGTGGATGAAATGGAGTCCCATTTTAAAAAGAATATCTACGGCCAGCATTTTGCGATTGAAACGGTCGTGGATGTGGTTGCCACTTTCAAAGCATTTCTTTCCAGGGGAGAAAAGCCTATCGCATCGTTGTTCTTCATTGGTCCTACGGGAGTTGGGAAAACAGAAATGGCCAAGGTAATGGCTGAATATGTTTTTGGAAGCAGAAAACAGTTAATTCGCTTTGATATGAGTGAATTTTCAGATCCCTGGTCGGTACTTCGTCTTACCGGCGACAGCTATACTAAAAGCGGACTTCTTACCGATGCCGTAAGAAGAGAACCTTTTTCAGTAGTTTTGTTTGATGAGCTTGAAAAAGCCCATTACTCATTTTATGATCTTTTATTACAGGTAATGGGTGAAGGCAGGCTTACTGATGCCCGTGGTGAATTGGTGGATTTTTGCAGCACAATCATTATCATGACATCCAATATTGGTGCAACCACTTTTAAAAGGACAAAAACCGGCTTCAGAAAAGATCCGGAAAAGGATAATGCCGCTGTATTGCATTTTGAAAGTGCAGTGCAGAAATTTTTTCGCCCCGAATTATTCAACCGCATTGACCAGGTGGTTGGTTTCCTTCCACTTAATAAAGATACCATACGAAGTATTGTAAACAGAGAAATTGACGGAATAAAGAAACGTGAAGGACTTTTATACAGGGGGGGTGAGCTTAACATAGAAAAAGATGTCCTTGACTATCTTGGTACAATTGGTTACGACGCTTGGTACGGAGCAAGGCAACTGCAAAGAACACTGAGAAAAGAACTTATTATCCCTTTGTCTTTTTTGCTCAATGAGCATCCGCGAAAAGTGGAGCTAAAGATAGATGTGCTTTTGGATAATGGTAAAATTGCATTTAATATCGGGAAGAAGATTTCCCAAAAGAAAACCAAATCAATGCAAGATAAAGAATACCTTATCGATGAGGTGGCTGAAGAGGTAACAAGGCAGAGAAGAGCTATGCAAAGGGTACGTTCGGGTAATGCCTTTATGCGCATTCAGAACCAACTGGCTATACTAAAGCATAAAAAAAACAATAATCCGACGAAGTTTAGCAAAAGAGGTGATATGGAAAATCAGTTGTATAAACTGGAAGAATTAACGAAACAGGCAGAACAGATTTTCGGTAAAGTTGAGCAGTTTGAACAGGAAGCAGTAAAAGTTCTCTTTGGGTTTATGGCACTAAACCCCAGACTTGTAAAACAGTTTCATGAGTGGATAAACGATTATGAAAAACAAAAGATAAATATTTATGATCATTTATATCCTTCACATAAAACGGTTGTAATAGGTATTTATGGAAAGGCAGATTTCATCGATACCATTGCAGATATGTATTTAAATCTTGCAAAAAGTAAGAATATAGAAGTGAAAGTGAGAGGAGTTTTTTTTCAAGGAATCCCCTATAGATATCAGGAAGGAACAAAAAAAGAATATGCATCAAGCTCGGATTATACTTTTGTGGGATTTGAATTAGAGTTTTCTGCAAGTGCTGTTTACCTTTATTTCAACAAAGAAGATGGCTTACATAAGATAGAAACCCAACCTGGCAAGTTTGAAAAATATGTGGTGATTGTAGAAGCAACAAGTTTTGAAAATTACAGTACCCCTTTTGATGTGCACCGGAAATCCTATTTTCAACAAAGAAAAAACAGGCGGACTATCGCTAAAGATTATCTTGAAGATCAAGAGTACAGACTTGTTTTCCAAGGCAAAAAAGGCCTTGAAAGACAGCTTATCAATTATCTTTCCGACGAATTTATGAAAAAACTCAACCAATTTCTCTGATTTCTTATGGCAAAAATTCAGCTTGAATTTCCGGTGCTTATACGCAGATATCCCAATAACCATTATCTGGTAAAACCCTTGTTTTTTGACTTTGGACAGGCTTTCATGAATGGATTTCAGAAAGCATTGGATGAGCTTCGCTTGAATTTGCTTAAGGATTTGCGACGCAGAACAATGGACAAGGACAGGATTGATGAATTGCTTTGGATGAAGTTTTGTCCTGAAACGTCCCTTGGTTCGCTTCACCTGGAATTTAAATCAGGAAAACAATTCGTAAACCAGCCTTTTACCATAAGCTGGTTTATCTTAAACAATTACCTGGTGTTGCATCTGCCGGATTTCAACAACCACATGTTGATGTTTGAAAATCCTGGTTTGACAGATCCTTTATCAGATAAAGATATCATTGAAAAGATAAGTGACTCCATTAAAGCACTACTGCGACTGGAAAGAAGCAAGCGTGAAGAACCACCGGATCTTAAAAAGTTTGTCAGCAGAAAGGGTGAATTTATCAGTATACTTCGTTTTAAAGTATTTATAGCCAATCCCATTCCCGAAGCATTTAGTCCCAGAAAACTTTTTGAAAGCTTGTTTGGTGATAAAAAATTTCATGGCGCCATCGAACTTTACGATGTAGGACAATCACTCAACGAACTCTACCCAAGTTCATTACAAAGGGCTTTTTTGATGAATGAACAGGTAGAAAAAGTTGAAAACCTTTTATTTCGCAGAGAACCTGTTGCCTTGGCTATTGTGGGTAAACCGGGTACCGGCAAGACAAGTATTCTGCATGAAGCCGTGAGGAGTTATATTTCCAAACAAAAAGATCCGTTTTCAAAAGGGACCCGCGAAGTTTTCCTTATTGATCCCAACAGGATTATAGCGGGTATGAGTGTTGTGGGTATGTGGCAAAAAAGACTGGAGTCCATAATAAATTATATCATTGAACCAGCAAAGAAAAGAAGCTCTCATATTTTGTATGTGGATAATCCTGTGGCATTGTTCAGGATAGGAAAAAGTGCCAGTAATGACATGACCCTTAGCGCAGTATTCAAATCCTATCTGGAGAAAC
>PWOE01000038.1 GCA_003557585.1 Candidatus Nealsoniibacteriota bacterium
AGCTCTTTGGCAAAGTCCTCGGGACCCTGTTCTGCCCCGGCCACTCCCATCGCCGTCGAGACTCCCAAGCGATCGACCCTGGAACCTCCTGAGCTCGGTGCGCGGCAGGTACTGAGGAAGACCGGCAGGGCCCGCGCATCAGTCCATCCGGGCACGTGGAGAGTCCTCCCTTCCCTTGGCAGACAACGGCACCTGGCCCTCTCGGCTTTCCGTCGGCTACCCCTATCCTCCTTCCTGCTGAGTTCTAACCGGCCCCTAAGCCGAAGTCATTTCAGGAAGCATGATCTTGCGATAGGTATCGATGAGGGGGCGTCCCACGACCGCCCAATCATAGGTCTTCACGGCAGTCTCCCTACCCTTTTGCCCCAATTTTTCGCGAAGTTGCGAGTCACGAAGGACCTCAAGTACGGCTTCAGCGAAATCCTCGGGTCGATCGGCAACGATGAGATTCTCTCGCGAATGGACCGCCAACCCTTCGCAACCCCGTGATGTGGACACAACAGCCTTCCCCAGCGCCCACGCATCAAGGATCTTGAGTCGCGTACCTCCTCCTACGCGGAGGGGTACAATGTAGCAGGAAGCTCGCGAGACGGTCGGCCGGATGTCATCAACGTACCCTGTCATCATAACGCCCCTCCGCTTCATCTCCGCGGCAACTTCCTCCGGCGCCCTCCCTACCCATGTCACCTTTATGGACGGATTCTCCTTCTTGATGAGCGGAAGGATCTCATCGACAAAATGGGTCATCCCGTCACGATTCGGAAACCACCCATAGCCACCCACAAAGACCAGCTCATCGGTCTGAGGACATTCTACCGGGCGGAAATCCTGCGTATCGACACCGTTCGGCACCACGATGCACCGCGCACTCGGCGCGAGCTGGCGAAGGGTATCAGCATCTTCTTGCGACACGACGACATTGAGATCCACTTTGGGAGCCCACCGAATCTCCTCTTTCTGAAGTAGACTCGCCTGGTGACGCATGTAAGCCCGGACTGCACCGCTCTCGACCTCCGACCGCCTCCTTAGAAGTTGCGACTCGATGTTGTGGTGGACGATAACCTTCGGACAACTTGGAAGGTCATTCCAGTAGCCGATGAGATCCAAGCTGTCTAGGTGGACGAGATCAAAGTCTTGTTCTCGTACCATATCTCGTAGGCGAGCTCGAAATGTTGTGGACTCGTAAAGCCAACGCGTATAGGCTCGGCGAGTGCAGACACTAGTCAGGTGATCCATGACCTTGCGGAAGGCCCGTCCTTCCTGTGGGATGTCAAAAGCCTCAACCTTCCCAAAATCCCGAAGACGTTCCTGAGCTTCGACTCGTGTTACCGAGTCCGACCTCATGCTCGTCTTGTCAAAGCACATGGCCGTCACATCGAATTCCTGACCCAGCAGTCGCATAGTATGGTAGCTGCGAATTGTTGCACCACCATGAGGCGGAAAAGGGAGATTCTGACCCAGGAAGAGTATTCTTGACCTCACCGCGCTACCTCCACACTATGGTTTCATGATATTATTCCAACAGTTTTCTGTATTCTGTGATCTTTTTTCGCTCGCCATACCGTATGACTCCATGACCCACAGCACCAGAGTATGTCGCACCGGCATACAAGCTACAACGCCGCCCCTACAAGGGTCGGACCTCGTTGACGACGATCCGGTACTTCCCTGACTTCTCCCTTTCGATGACCTCGACCACCCTCACTGAAACCGCCACATGAGGGTGCAAGTGCTTTGCGAAAATTTCAGTAGCGGCCCGCGATAAACGTGCTCTGTCATGAACCTTCTCAGTCGCAAGTAGTAGCTCGAAATTGGATGGCGACGTCTGGCGCACTTGATACCTCGAAACGCCCGGAAGATTTTGGGTAACCATACCTACGAGGTGACAAACCAAAGACGGATGATGACGCCTTCCGTCTGGAGTTACAACCGTGTCCTCAACACGGCCATGAATCTCCGTAATGACCTTGAAAGGAAGACCGCAGGCGCACACATCCGGCTGAGAAAGAGTGACGATGTCGCCAAGCCTGTATCTGATCACAGGCGTCATTCTGTTGGTGAGGTCTGTGACGAGAAGGGAGCCAGTCCCAAATGAACTAACTTCTCCCGCACCCGACTCCACCTCAAGAATCATGTTGTCTTCTGAGACGTGAAGATGTCTGCCCGTACAACCATGTGCAATGGTTCCAACCTCACTGGCCCCGTATTCATCAACGCACACCGAGGAGAATGCAGACTCGATCAGACCACGCACATCATCTTGAAGAGGTTCCGCCGTTGTAATCACTGCCTTCAATTGCGGCAGGCGATAGCCGGTCATTTCGCCTACTTGAAGCGCAAGATCCCTGACGGCGGAAGTGTACCCATAGATGTACACTGGATTGACTGCGCGCATGCGGATCAACCGGGCCTCAAGGCTCTGTGGAGTGATGTCTGAGGCGGATATGTAGGTAACGTTTTGCAGCATGCCGCGAAGCCACCTTTGGACACTTGCCCTCGTGGAAAGCGACCGTCCCCAGATACGAATCCCGGTAGACCCAAAGGGTATGCCGTGCCAAGAATGGCCACGCCAGGTAGCAGCCAGTTCTCGGGCCATGCCCTCCCCGTCTTTCCATAGTGTCAAGGCTCGCCCAGTGGACCCACTGCTCTTTTTCCTAAAGGCTCGCCCTCCCGTCTGACGGGCTTCGAGTGCGAACCGGACGAGATCATCCCTGGATGAGGCCTGGAAACTCTGGAGAAGACGGCTGGGCGTTACTTCAATGGAATCCTCCTTTTGGCCACCCTCACAGCGTTTGGCGAAGGAGGGTGACTTGTCGCGCCCTGACACCAACACGGATCTAAGCATTCTTGCTTGATACCTGAGCAGGCTTTCACGCGAGAAGCTCTCAGCCTCCAGGGCCTCGGCATAGCATCGTGTGAACGGAACACCTCGTATGGCCAAGGCGGCCCGCATGAAGGTGGCGTTGATGGGATTTCCTTTATTGACCAACAGGGCACCCGCTGCAGACGGGTGCCCCGTTGATTCAGGAGCGGGGAGATGAACTGGCGTTGCTATGCCTTAGGATGGAACGGGTGCGACGGGACGGCGGATCACCTCCACCCCGGGTCCCGGTCCCATACCTTGAAGCCTCCAAAGCTGACCGACATGTCTTCGCCAGCGTGATGGTTTCGATTTCGCCCGAGACTAACCCCCCAGATGCTGCTGGCAGGAATGTCCCATGGACCGCTATCGGCCAGCAACTCGTCGTTGATCCATATCCGGTAGACGCCGTCCGCAACACCCGGGGCGGACGAGATCCGCATGTGCCTGCGAATCCTGAACCACTCACCGTTCCAAAACTGACTAGCGCCGGGCCGACGGAAGAAAAAGCGATCCGGCCCAGGGGTTATCCCGGTCCAGTCGTTGACACTGTTCCCATTCAACAGATCAAATCGCGCTGTTGTCCCAAAGATCAATCCAAATATCAGCTTGTGATCCGGGTTCCCGGTGCACCCCCACTCGGCGGGAGGGAGTGTGGTCCAGTTTGGAGAATACTTCACCCAGTACTCGTCCCATATCTCCGCCGCACCGCCATCAGTGATGGGCCGGATATCGTAGTCGTACCCGATCCTTGGTCCAGCGCATCGGCCTTCCCGGCCGCTCCCACCCATGTCGGTCGCATCTAGGAACGTGAAGCGGATGGTTTGTCCGCCGATTTCGGGAGGGCTGTCATTTACGAAGTCCATGAGTTGCTCGTTCTGGACCCAGCCCCTGTGGGGAATCGTGGCGAAGTAGTCGCTGACACTCGCATACCCGGCGAAATTCTCCGAGTGGAGC
>PWOE01000085.1 GCA_003557585.1 Candidatus Nealsoniibacteriota bacterium
ACACCGTGTAAAACACTGTGAAAATCTGTGTAACTAAAAAAGTGCTTTTTTGTTATCAGCATCGATGTTCAATCTATTTAAATTGCGAACACTATGTGTTTCAAAATAATCTTAAAAATGCGTTAAACTATTGTAGGCCTATTTCATTAGATGACCTTTCAGGAAATCAAAGGCAGCAAGCATATTTTCAGCAGCTTTGGTGGTAAGTTCTTCTTTAAAGTCAAATTCATAAGCCTTAATGTGCAGAACATAAGCCTCTGGAGTTTTTCCGTAAATCTTCCGGCATAAGTCAACAACATAAGCCGTTGACACGGCATGCATTGTAAACTCTATTGTAGCAGCATTCGGTTCAATTGTCTCAAGCCTGAACTGCTCAACATCCTCAACCACAGAGGCATCAATAAAGATGACAGTGTCATATTCGGCAATTACGGCAGCATCCTCGATGTTCAATTGATAATTGCAGTCTGTTGAAATATTTTCAAGCTTTTCCTCTTTTATCCATTTGTCAATAAGCTCAACAAAACGTGCCCCCAGGCCATCGTCTTGCCGTCCGGGATTACCATATCCATAAATCAATATCTTATCCATCTGTCAATTATTTGATTATTCCAGGTAAGTATTTATTAGGTATAAAAAACAGAAAGCCCGCCAGGTTTTGACGGACTTTCTTATATATTTAGCAAAAATCTATGATCTGTAATGATCCAGTTCTTTGCCGTCAGCGCCTACCAGCTTGATATCAAGAGGCATTTTACCCAAAGCGTGGGTAGCACAGCTCAGACATGGGTCATAAGCCCTGATTGCAATCTCAACAGCATTTTTCATTGGCTCAGTGATCTCTTTTTGGCCTGTCATCATATTCTTCGCCACAAAATTTACCGATTGATTCATCGGTTCATTGTTGTTTGTGGTAGATACGATCAGGTTGGCCATTGTGATCTGGTCGTTATCATTAATCCTATAATGATGGAAAAGTGTACCACGTGGAGCTTCTATCAAGCCAACTCCCTCATCAGTTTTTGTACCTTTCACAACAAGATCGTCCTTTAGAAGATCAGGATCCTGAAGTAAATCTTTGATAACCTCAGCTGCATGCAACAACTCAATTAAACGTGCCCAGTGAGTATGCAGGCAGAAGTTGTTTGGCTTACCGTTTGTATGTGCCCTGAACTCCTCAAACTGCTTTTGTGCTTTCGGAGTAGGAATAAAGTCACAGCAATTAACACGTGCCAAAGGCCCTACGCGGTACCAGCCATCATCTTTACCCAAGCTCTTCAGGTATGGGAACTTCATATAGCTCCAGTTGCGTACTTCTTCTTCTATATACTTGTAATACTCTTGGTAATCAACATCGTTAAGGATTTTTTCACCATCGGAGTTAACAGCTCTTAAAACTCCGTGATAAAGATCCATGGCACCATCTTTTCTTACCAGGCTCAAGTGATTTGATGGGAAGTAAGCAAACCCGTCAACAAATTCACGATTCTTCAGATAGTAATCTTTAAAGAACTCTAAAGCTCCCTCAGCCCATTCGATCATTTTATCTGCATTTAGAGGGTCTTCACCTTTAAGCAGAATATCACGCTCTTCGGCAGTAAGGTTCTTATTTATTCCTCCGGGTATTGCACCGGTACCGTGAATTTTTTTCCCAGCTGTATGGTGTATAATCTCCTGGCCATATTTACGCATCATAACGCCTTGCGTAGCCAGTTCAGGAAATTTCATAGCAACGCCTATAACGTTTCTAATAGCAGGGTCAGCATCATAACCCAACAAGAAATCAGGAGAAGAAAGATGGAAGAAGTGTAATGCGTGCGATTGGAATATTTGTCCGTAATGCATCAGTCTTCTCATTTTTTCACCTGTCGGTGTCAGTCCGTTTCCTGTGCCTGCTCCAACTATTACATCAAGAGCCTTAGCAGCTGCAAGGTGGTGACTAACAGGGCAAATACCACACAAACGCTGAACCAATACGGGTGCCTCCCAATATGGACGGCCTTGAATAAAACGTTCAAAGCCACGAAATTCAACTATATGTAAACGCGTCTGTGCTACATTCAAATTATCATCCAGATGTATGGTCACTTTACCGTGGCCCTCCACTCTGGTTACAGGTTCTATTGTTATCTTTTGTGTCATTGTTTCACTTTTTGATTAATCAAACTTAATTAACTCGTAAGGAATATTTAATTCATCTCCTGTTACAAGCGCCACAACGGCTTGCCATATTAAATCCGCCCTGGGTGGACACCCGGGCAGATAATAATCTATCTTTACTATCTCATGTAAAGGATATACCTTATCTGTGATGATAGGAATTTCTTCATCATTGGGCATGATTTTACTCTTGTTATCTCCCACAGTAGGCCCTTTAAGGTAAGCTTCCTCCAGGCATTCCTTAACAGGAATTCCATTTCTCATTGCAGGAAGGCCACCCATAATAGCACATTCCCCCAAAGAGATAAGAATCTTGCAATTGTTTCTGAAGTCTTTCAGTACATGCAAGTTTTCAGTATTACATACACCACCTTCTATAAGGCCAATATCACAATGTTTAGTGAAAGTTTTGATATCGTCAATAGGTGATTGTTGAATTCAACCAGATCAATAAGTTTCAGTATTCTTTCATCAATGTCAAGTAATGACATATGACATCCAAAACATCCTGCTAATGAAGCTGTTGCTATAATTGGTTTACTCATTTTTTGTCCTCCATTTTTATTTTTGTAAAATTTCAATATCGGAGCCGATAGGAACCTTGTCGTATTTCCTTTGTCCGATTGGCGTACTGAAACCGACCTCTTTGCGCAGAATTGCACCTACGGGGCAAATCCTCATTGCTTCCTGTGCATGCTCTTCGCTCATATTTGCTGCAAGTTTTTCATCAATAGAAATTTCAAGGTGTTTACCTCTGCCTTTGAAAGCAAAATAGCTTCTGCCTTTTTCATCTTTGATCATACGTATACAACGTTTGCAGAATATGCATCGGTTTTTCTCAAGAAAGATCTTGGGAGACTTAGCATCCAGTTCCCTGCGCTCAAAGGCATAAGGGAAACGTGGAACCATCATCTGGTAGAGATATCCCAGTGCCTGCAGGTCACAATCACCACTCTTTTCACATGCCGGACAGAAGTGGTTACCCTCTACAAACAGCATCTCAACAATAGCTTTTCTTATGTCCTCCAGCTCAGGAGTTTTGTTTTCAACTGTCATATTTGCATCAACAGGTGTTGTACATGCAGTCATATAACGGTCATTGACCTTAACAGTACAGATTCTGCATGAACCTGCAGGTTTAATATCTTTCCAGTGACAAAGAACAGGAATATAGACTCCATTTTCAGCAGCTACATCCACAAGAAGCCGGCCTTTCTCGCCTTCATATTCTTTGCCATCTATTGTGAATTTTACTTTTTCACTCATTTTATATAGATTTTATTGTTAACAAATTATAGTTTTTAGTCATGAACAACAGGAGGACGTCCAACAGCTTCACATGATTCTGCAATAGCCTTTTCCAGGTCAAAATCACTTTGAAACTCTACATCCTTCACCCTTGATTCATAAAGATCACGGAAATTAGTGATAGATGTTGCTATAGGGTTTGAAGAGGTCTGCCCAAGGCCGCAACGGCTTGTATTTTGCATTATCTTACCCCATTTCAGCATATTATCAAGGTCCGGTTTAATGGCCTTACCATCAACAACCTTTTGAACCTGTTTTCTAAGGATCATATTAAATGAACGGCATGTAATACATGAACCGCAAGATTCCTCTTCAAAAAA
>PWOE01000002.1 GCA_003557585.1 Candidatus Nealsoniibacteriota bacterium
AAGCTTGAAAAATACGTGCACGCAGATGATGATGAAGATCCAATCGTTAAAATTGCGCTTATTCATTACCAGTTCGAAACAATCCATCCCTTTTTGGATGGAAATGGCCGGATCGGTAGGTTACTAATCACACTCCTGTTAAAGCATTACGATTTGCTTAGTCATGATACCCTTTACTTATCTTATTATTTGAAAAAGAATCGCTTAGACTATTACGACCGTTTAATGGACGTAAGGTGAAAGGCCATTATGAAGCTTGGTTGTTGTTTTTCATCGAAGGCATTATCGAATCAACGCAGCATGCGCTTGATTGCATCGATGCCCTACTTGCTTTAAGAGATAAAAACAGCGCGTTGCTCAGCAACATCAAAGGCAAGCAAAAAACAACGGTATGTCTTTTGTTTGCGTACTTGGAATCTCACCCCATCATTGATATCAAACAAGCAAGTGCGGCCATAAAGAAAACCTTTAATGCTGTGGCGAATGCCGTCGATGCATTGGTTGATCTTGGTATTTTAAAACAGATTAGCGGTCAAAAACGGTATCGAACCTTTGCCTATGAAGACTACTTAACCATTTTAAGAGATGGTAGTGAGTAAAATTACAAACAAAAATCTTGTGCGCAGAAGAGCACAAGACTTTTGTTATTCAGCAAAACGTTTGGTTTAGAACGCTAAATCATCGATAAAAAAACGATAACGGCAAATTCGAGGCCAAGGCAGCATTTACCCGTTCCATATCAAAAGACGTATAATGACTAGTACTGAGCCAGTCTTGATAAGCCGCATGATCTTCATGGGTCTTATCATGAATCGCTGCTAAATAATCTTGATACCCACCAACGCCACCGACATCCTCCGGGATATTCTCGCCGGTAGCCCCGGTGCATAAGGGTAATATCGGTTTAGGACTGTTCACCGCATGTAGGATAAAGATGTCGTGCACCCAATAATCGCCCAAATCATAGATATACTGCCAGCGCGGAAACCCTTTAAAGGCGTCTTCTATTGACACGGTCCTGGAATCTTTTAGTTCCGGGTAATCCACAAACCATTCGGTGATGCCATAAGTGCAGTTGTTTTCTAAATTCACAAACTCATGCAAATGCGAGTCGGTCCAACCGAAAAGTTTTTGCATGATTTTGTGAACATCATCCAACGTGTGTTGCGCGGGAATGATGACGCGACGCCATACTTTCTGTGTTTCCGCATCGATGGTGATATTTAGTTCAAAGGCTTTGTAACTCCGGACGGCTTTATGGGGTTGTTTTAAGCTTTCTTGTAAGCAATCAAACGGTGTTTTTGTGCCGCGAGAACGTTGATTATTGATGCGATGGTTGATGATTGTTTGATGGGTTTTTGTTAAATCCAACCTCTCAAAATAAAGATACAGGTCGTGTTTTTTTTTGGTGGTATCGGCGATGACTTGGCGGTTGTTGGTTTTCAAAAACGTCATTTTATTAAGCGTCTTTAAATAAGCATCCACATCATCGGGTAAAAACCCGGCAAACAGTAGGGTTTCTTTCAAACCCGATTTAAAAATGGTTTCTAATTGGGCTATATCCTTGGGTCTCAATCCCTGCATAAGCAAAGTAAAATTGGTATCAAGATGGCGAAAGGTAAACAATTTACGACGGTTGTATGTCTCATAAGTTACATGCCAGGCAGATTCGTGGTCTAAGGCGTCATGCGCGTCAATGTCTTTGATGTTAAAATGGTCCTGTACTTTTTTGGTCATATAAAGAATCATAACTTGTCCTCTCCTTCTATTACTTCAAACAAATCATAATAACTGATTATGTCGTGAAACGCATCAATTATATTTTCGTGATCGATTGATGTGTACATGGTGTTGGTTAGTGCAATTATTTCTTCTTTTTGGTTTAGTGATGAGGCTAAACGGCAAACATCGTCAAAAACTTCTCGTGTTAAATCAATGATATCATCTGGCGGATTACTGTATGCATCAATTTCTTCAAATAAGTAATCAGCAAATTCCTTAGCCAGTTTCATTAATTCTGGTGAACCCATGTGTTTATGTTTAAACGCTTGGTATGTTTGGTAGGCTTTAAGCGCACTCCCAGTATGGTTTGCCATCTCTTTTTCAATGCATTTAAGCACGGCATTAAAATCGGGTGCTTTTTTCATAGGATACGCATCAACAATCTGCCTATTCTCAGGGTGCTTGCTTAGTAACACTTCAATGATGGTTATAAGCTCTGATTTTTTCAACTTATTGTAATCTTTTTTCATTCTAACACCTTATTTATTTTAGTGCCTATGTAGAAAGCTCAATTTTTTCTTTTCAATCATTGGCCATTTAATTTTCTAAAAACGCATAATTCAAGCAAAATATCGAATAGTAATTTACTCTCTTTTCGATGATTGAAACGAAATGAGAACTCATCCAAATAATCTTGTAATTGTTCGGTTTTAATTCCACCATGATACTTTCCGAGAATAAACGATTTGAAATTACTTATGATTATATGAAGTGTTCGATACATTTGCTGGTCTGATTGATATGATTGTCTAATGTGCTTAAAATCTTTTTGAGAAAGTTTATTATAACCTTTGTATCCATCGGTAATGATAGTAGAGTTTTGATCAATATAGTTTGATACAAATTGATTAATTGTGGCACTATTTAAATTATCCACATGAAGCATTTTTAAGTACATGGCGTACCGTTCATCTTCAATGTCCAATTCATAGTTGTTATCTGATTCCGAGTTTTTAGATTTCGGTAAATCAAAAGATAAGGCAATAAGTATTTTGGCTTTATCAGTGCCTCGACCTGCTTTACCCCCCCACTCGCTCCAATAAAGAATTCATCTATCTCAACGACGTCTTCTAAGATAAACTCACCGTCGTTGTCAACCATAAGTTTGCGCAAGTTTTTAAGCATAACCATTGCTGTTCGATGTGTCGTATTAATCTTTCTTGAAAGATCGAGTGCACTAATGCCTCGTTTATCAATAGTCATTAAGTAGATTGCTAGAAACCATTTTCTAAGTGGTATCTTTGTATTTTCAAAAAGCGTTCCTTTAATTACCGAAAATTGATGACCACATGATAAACAATAGTAGCCATAACCTCTGGTCGAGATCTTGTTAACACGTTTGGATTCACATTTTTGACAGTATGGAAAATCCCCATGCTTTATCAAAAACAAGTAATCTTGGCAGTCCTCTTCTGCATGGAATTGGTCTATAAAGTCAATAAGAGAAAAACCCTTGGAATACATGAAATCACCACCTAGAAGTTGATGGTTCCATTATACAATAATTGAGCTTTCTACATAGGCACTTTTTTTCATATGGATTTCCCCTTCCAACTTGTGTTATCCCTATAATATAGTATAGCTTGAAAAGTGAAAAAAGTGAAGACCCTCTAAAGCTTATCAAAGAAAAAAGGCGCCTTTTCTAGAGGCAGGCGCCTGTGTTTATTGCAAGATTAATCGTCTGAAAGCGTGTAGTGAATCACCACGGTTTCTTCAGTTCCATCGAACGTTAAAACAGTGGCATCGACGTATGGGTTGTTCACCATATAGGTGTTTGGGTTTGCCACATCGCTATCAAACGTCATGATTTCGGTGTTGGTGTAGTCATAAAGCGTAAATCGATACGTGGTGTTCGCCGTAGCATCTCTGTCACTGCGGGTGAGATATAGGCGGGTTAACGTGACGTTGTTTACTAGACCTTCGGGGCAGTATGGTTCGGCCACAACCGAAACGATACAGCCGGTACCTTCACTGTTAAAAGCCAAG
>PWOE01000147.1 GCA_003557585.1 Candidatus Nealsoniibacteriota bacterium
ACGGTGTCCGCCGCCGACGCGCCCAGCGTCGTCGTGCCGCTCGTGCGTGACGGGTACGCGCTGGCGGAGTTGACGGTGCGCGATGCGGATCTCGAGATGGCCTTCGCGCGGCTGACCGGTCTGGATCCGGTGGGCGAAGGCGAGCCTGCGACGGTGGCCTCGGAGGGTGCCGCATGACCAGCCAGACCCCGCACGGGCGGGCATCGTCGGACGCGGCGGACCTGCCGATCAGCGAGCACGCGGGCGGCCGGCTCGGGCTGGTGGCGGTCCACAGCCGCGTCGAGCTACGCCGTGCGATGCGCTCGATCGAGTACCTCATCGTGGCGATCGCGCTGCCGATGCTGCTGTACGCCATGTTCGGCCTGCCCAACGCCGAGACCACCAACGTGCTCGCGGATGGCAGCCATGTGGGCACGCTGATGATGGTGTCGCTCGCCTGCTACGGCGTGGTCTCGTTGGCGATCTTCACCTTCGGGGAGTACGTCGCGAAGGAGCGGCAGAGCGGGTGGGCACGCACGATGCGCGCGACCCCGCTGCCGGTCTGGAGCAACCTCGCCGCGAAGATCGTGCTGGCGGTGGTGGGGGCCTCGGCGATCGTCGCGTCGACCGCGGGGCTGGCGGTCGCGGCCGGCAACGTGCGGCTGGAGCCGGCCCAGTGGGTCAGGCTGACGGCGGTCCTGCTCCTCGGGGTGCTGGCGTTCGCCACCCTGGGGTTCGCGATCGCGTATGCGACCCGCCCTCGGGCGGCGACCGCGATCTCGAACCTGATCTTCCTGCCGCTGGCGTTCCTGTCCGGCTTCTTCGTGCCACTGTCTGAGCTACCCGACATCCTGGGCGACATCGCGGTGTGGCTGCCGACCTACCACTTCGGGGTCTTGGCTTGGCGACAGGTCACCGGCCCCGAAGGTGTCGAGGCCTGGGTCGGCAGCGCGCCCGCCGCGGTCGGTGTACACCTGAGCTGGGTCGTGGCCGCGACGGTCGTCTTCGGAGCGGTGGCGCTGCTCGCGGCCCACCGCAAGGGCGTCACGGGTCGTGGCTGAGGACGGACGCCCGCGACGTGGCCCGCGCGCCCGCGTAGGGTGAGCGCTGTGGAGACCAGTCGATCCGAGCGGCTCGGGGCTGTGGCCGGGCTGATCGCCGCTCTGGCGGTCGGCGTACCCTTCGCCGTCGATGCGGTCCAGGCCAGCGGCGAGCTGCTGGTTGGACCACCGGCGCTGTGGTGGGCGTGCTACCTCGGCTACCTCGCCGTCTTCGTGTGGGACAGCCTGCTCGTCCGGCCGACCTGGCTCGACCCGCGCGTGCTGGTGCTGACGCAGGCCGTGCTCGGCGCGGCCGTGTACCTGCTGTCGGGCGGGTTCGGGTGGGTTCCCGTGCTGTTCGTCGTGACCGCAGCCACCGCAGCTTACGAGCTGTCCCGCAACGCCACGGTCGCTCTCGTGGCGGTGCAGACGCTGCTCGTCGCCGCCGGCGCCACGCTCGAGCACGGGCCGGGCTGGTCGGATGCGCTGCTAGGCACGATCGTGTACGGCAGTTTCCAGGTGTTCGCGGTCATGATGATCTGGGCCAAGCAGCGCGAGGCCGAAGCCCGGGGGCGTGAAGCCCAGGCCCACGTCCGACTCGAAGAGGCTCACGCGGAGCTCCGCGCGACGACGGCCATGCTCGAGGCGTCCAGTCGCAACGCGGAACGCTTGAGGATCGCCCGGGATCTGCACGACGTCGTCGGCCACCAGCTCACTGCACTCGCACTCGAGCTTGAGGTCGCCACCCACCAGGGCAACGGCGAGGCCGACGATCACGTCCAACGGGCCCGCACGATCGCGAAGGACCTGCTCACCGACGTGCGTAGCACGGTCGGTCAGCTGCGCACCCGCCGCCACGACCTGCACGACACCCTCACTCGCATCGCCACCGATCTCCCACACCCGCACATCCACCTGGAGGTGGACAACGAGCTGGAGGTCGACGACGAGACGTCGCTCGCATTGGTGCGCTGCGTGCAGGAGATCATGACCAACACGATCCGTCACGCCAACGCCGACACGCTGCGGATCGAGCTTGCCGCGGTCGGCGGCGAGGTCGTGCTCCAAGCCCGAGACGACGGGCAGGGCACCGACCGCTTGGAACCCGGTTATGGCCTGACCGGCCTCCGTGAACGCGTCGAGGGGCTCGGCGGCACCATCCGTTTCGACAGCCGTCCAGGCTACGGCCTGCACATCCAGGCCCAGGTGCCGCTGCGATGATCACCGTCGGGATCGTTGACGACCAGACGCTGGTCCGCCAGGGGATCCGCAGCTTGCTCGACCTCGCTGACGACATCACGGTCATCGCTGAGGCCACCGACGGCGACGAGGCGCTCACGCTGGTCGAGCGGCACCGTCCCGACGTGCTGCTGCTCGACCTACAGATGCCCCGCCGCGACGGCATCGCCACGCTCGCCTCCCTCCGAGAACGTGGGGACGACCTGCCCGTGCTCGTCCTGACCACCTTCGACGATGACGACCTCGTGCTCCGAGCGCTCCGGGCCGGTGCCCACGGCTACTTGCTCAAGGACGTCACGCTCACCCAACTCGTCGACGCGATCCGCACCCTCGCCGATGGCCACACCCTGATCCAACCCGCCGTCACCGAACGCCTGCTGCGCGCCATCACCCGGGAGCCACGGATCAACCATGACGCCCTGCCGAGACCACAAGCCCTGACCGAGCGTGAACGGGAGATCCTCCGGCTCCTCGCAAGCGGGTTCACCAACCGCCAGGTCGCGACCGCACTGCACCTTGCCACCGGCACCGTCAAGAACCACGTCTCGACCATCCTGCAGAAGCTCGGCGTACGCGACCGCACCCGCGCCGTCCTTCGCGCTCTCGAGCTCGGCCTGCTTTCCGACAGTCGAACCGACGGATGACGTACAGGGGCACCCCCACCTGCCAGCCCCACCAGTTCAAGCATGAACCCGTCCCGTGGGGGACGGGCGCGGGATCGAGATCCTGGCGACCCCGCCCCCTGGAGCCAACGTGGCCCAACTCGCTGCTGCTCTAGGAGGGGCGAGATAGGGACCATCGGTGCCGCGCGAGAGATGGACCCATCCTGTGGTGAGACGGTGGTGAACTCATCACAGTCCTCCGAAAGGGACCCCCCTGCGTAGCGCGAAAACCGCCCCTAGCTGCTGCTAGAAGGCGGTTCTCGTGGTGGAGGTGATCGGATTTGAACCGACGGCCCCTTCGTTGCGAAGCAAGGGCCCATCATCAGCGGGCCACTGGCCGTGGAAGGCCGATTCAGGACCATATGGCCCAGAATCGGGGGTTAGACGGTCGATCTCGGCTGGAGCGGCGCCCAGGCGGCGGGAGGCAGGCACAGGCGTAGGGAGGCAGGCCGAGGTAGCCGCGTGTGTACTTCTGTGTACTTCTCGCCGGTTCGCCACGGACTTCCCCTCCGGTCGCTCAGGACCGTAGCGAGAGGACGAGGACTGGCAAGCGCGCGCCGAGACGGCTTGTGCACGAACCGGCGGCGCGATGCCCACGATCGAGGGGCGAAGGTCGCCCGCGACCCCGTGGGTTGAGAACGCTGGCGACTGTCGCTCCACCGATAGCATAAGCAAGTCCATGAATCTGAATGATCGGGCGGTCGGTGGAGTCACGGTCTTCTGCACCGGGTCGTGCTGGCTCCTACGTGAAGCAGCCGACCGGTTACGTCGCGTTCCACCCGGCTTCGTTCCCGCCGGCGGACCTTCAGCTGTCGCCAGCCCTCATTGGTTCGCTCAGCCGGGCAG
>PWOE01000016.1 GCA_003557585.1 Candidatus Nealsoniibacteriota bacterium
GAATGGTTTGTGAATGCTCTCGGTGGTGCGGGGATGGCGTTCATGAACAATGTTGTCACTGGGTTTGCGAAGTCAGGTCTTTCAGGGGCTTACAATCACGTAAGCAGTCACAAGGGCAAGACGATGCTGAACACCGGTGAAGTCGATCAGGTTGCAGACGCACTGTACGAATGGGACAAGGGGAACACTAAGCCGGTTGAACGTTTGTATGCTCGAATGGTAGGGCAAGACACAAAGCGGTTGAAGATGTGGAGTGCGCAGGCTGAAAACCTGTTTCGGAAAACACAGGGAGAGCAAAGCATAGAGACTGCGGAACAGTTCAGGGAAATTGCATACAAGCTGGCGCGGGAAGTGGATGACGGTCAACATCCGGAACTGGTGCCAACCAAGCTCCGCTCTGAAATGCTTAACCCGGCCAACGATCATCTCTTGAAAGTTCCTGGTATGCCTGCACAGCGTGTCAATCTCTGGGGTGAGTTTGTCAAGACCTTCGGGAAGATTACTCAGCATCCCGACATCTCAGAACTTCTGGATATAGGTGACTTTGACGCGGCTCTAAACCTGTACCGGACTTGGATCGCCTCAGCTATTGTGAAGGCTTCCGATGGAGAGTTTAATGAGCTTGTTGAATCTGAAATTCAGAATCGGGTAAGACAGGCGCGGGAAGGGAACTATCCTGTCATGTCGGTTGACTCGCTTAACGAACAGGTCACGGAAATGACAATGGCAGTTCTTCGTGAAGCGGCACAAGACCCGGCCAACCCCACACAGTTCATGGAGATAACCCCCCGGATTCGTAACCGAGCGATGGCCTTTCTTTTGAAACGCCGGATGTTCTCGGCAATCAAAGAAGCAAGTTGGACCAAGCCTTACCAGTCGTACAATACGGAGATGGCAACAGGTGAGGCGGATGACGGTCAGTTTGTGACTCATACTCCGGAAAGGCGTCCGAATTTTGCTAAACGCCGGGTAAAATCGGCAATTGAACCGACTCTTGATCTGGGTACGGAAGCAGAAATAGAACAGGGACGGCTTCAAGCCGAGATACTTCAGCGTCATGGATTCAGTGTTGAAGACGTACCGGATTCGGACAGCGGTGTTTACGAACTAGCCCGTTGGGTGTTTGGTGATGAAAACATGCCGGTTGTCATGGATTACGCCTTTAAGAACCTTATCGCCATGGCATGGGTGAAGGATGATCTTCCAAACCGCGAAGAGGTCATTCTTAATGTTCTGCGCAATACCAAGGCTGAAGACCTTCCAGACGCCTTGGCCAATACTGTCGAGGGCAAGAACAATATCAGGGAAACCCTTACTCGACTTTTGGATGCGGATGTTTCTGATGTATTTGATGCTGATGTTTCCCTTCTTTCACAGGATACTATGGAGGCTGAATCAACTTCAGACCAGATTGACCTCTATGAGCGAACACTCGAAGCCAATCAAAATAGGCTAAAGGAACTAGAGCAAGCTGAATCGCGGACTCCCGAACAGGAAAAACAGCTTGATGCCTTGCGTCAGCAGGTGGAGGATGATACTGCACTGATAGAACAAATGCAAGAACGGCTTTCGGGGGATGACGAAGGGGCGGTTAGAAAAGAGGGTGAAGGCGAATTCAGAGTAGAGAGGGATGTAACCGAAGGGATATTCCCGAACTTCAGAAGTTCACTCAAGAAAGTCATGGACAACATTCTTGAAAATGATGTCTATCTGGCATACAAAGGCGAGATGTCATGGAATGAAGTAAGCAGAGAAGAGATTTCAAAGTTCCTTGAAGAAAATGGGATATTTCACCCGAAGAAGGCGAGCAAAAAGGACTTGGCCGTACTGGTTAATAAAAATAATTTGATGGCACCTTTGGCGAACCGGATCAAGCGAATGCGCTGGCATGACTGGTTGCTTGACCGCAAGTATACGCGCGCTGACGTATTGCGTGATGAATCAACCGGTCGGTTCACGTTCGAAGGGATTTCGGATAAGATCACCGATTACAAGGGGATAAAAGTAAAAGAAACAACTCCGCAGAATGCGCCGCAAGGGATGCGATATGATCGCGGACAAAAAGCAATTCTGGTTAATTACGACAATCTCAGACAGTCTTTCCAGCGTTACCAGAAAGGCCCGGAAGCTTTCATGACTGAAGGTGTCAGGCCGGTTGGCGAGTTTGCAAACTTCGGGCAATACTTGCGGTTTGCTTTGGAGCATGAATACCAGCATGAGGTTGTCGGCCCAAGGGCTGAAACCGAAGCTAGGGCGGACTATGAAAACCGAGTTAATCAGGCCGCTATTAAATCCCTGAACATAGAGACAATTGACGCTCAAATCCGGAACGACATCGAGCAACGCAAGGCCGCGTTTGAAAACAGATCACTAAGAGCCTTACGCCCCGTTCTTGCCCAACAAGCGTCGGAAGATACTGGCATCCCCGCAAAGCTTCTTGATATGACCTTCCGGGACTTTCTCTTTCACATAAAGGACGAGAATACCATTCTGGACGTTGAGGATGAAGCCGATCGCAAGGCGCAACTTAAACAGTTTGCTAAAAGCATGGGGTTCAAGACCGTTGCGGAATGGGACGATTTCAAAAAGTTGATGTATACCGAAAGGATGAAATTCCGTTCGGCCAATATTGATTCGTTCCTGTTTGCCTGGGTGCCGCCAGACTTCCAGACGTTCGACAGGTGGGTGAATTTCTCCAGTCAGTTGAAGTTTCAGATCAAGGCGTTCGATAAGAATGTTGGTATTCTCAATCGGAATTACCAGTATGAGAACGCTGTTCGCAGTCAGGCTCGACGTAGGTTCAGCGTTATGACGCATGAACTCATGATGGGTATGCCTGATGTTCTTATGCTTGACAATCTTGAAAAGTTCTTTGGTCGTATCCCGTGGATGGAGGGGAACATTCAGGCGGAGGGAACGGACAGCCTTTCGGAGATGTACCGGAAGAACAAGAACCGTGCGTACTATGCCGATTTGGCTATCAGGGTTGCCCGTAACGCGGGATTGATGCGTGAGACGGGCTTTGACACGGAAGCGGGGCGTTTACGCCGTCAGATACAGTTTCTCGAAGAACAGGCGGTAAGGGGATTGGACCTTAACCAGACGACTGTTGCACTCAACTTATTTAAAGAGGGACATAGCCCGGAAGCTATTCTCAATGTGCTTGAGGGGATTAGCCCGGGGTTGGACGCCATCACCAAGAATCAGATAAATGATATGCGGGATCGCCTTGCGGTAGTTGAAAAACAGGCTTTGGGACATGAGTACAGAGCGACTAGGGCCATGGCAGAAAGGGTTCATGTTGCTGATGCTCAGGAAGCAGTGCTTTCCAATGCGCATCTTGCCGATTTCACGCTTCTTCTTAATCCAGACGAAAGCACTCTTGGGCTGATGAACGAAAGGGCAATCAACTATCGGGTGCTGGAAGCGAATGAGAATGTCCGCGATGTGCTGGCGCACTATGGTAATCCGCAACGGTTGAATGTGATTGATTCAGGTGAGACTCCTTTTGTTCAGTCATGGATGGAACACGAATTATGGGGTGCGTCAACCTTGACTTCCGGTCTTGAGAAATATGGCGGTGAAGCACAATGGGTTCAGTTCAGCCTTTCTCCTGAAAGCGCAGGCAAGGTTGAACCCGTTATGGAATCTACGATGTCTTTCCAATACGGAAAGCGTGATCCCGGTTATGAATACGGAACGACGTTTGAGGCTATCAGGAAGGGAGCCAGAACTTCTACCACTCGCTTTAAGTCATGGCCTCAA
>PWOE01000086.1 GCA_003557585.1 Candidatus Nealsoniibacteriota bacterium
AACATCATCGGCGGGCATATCAAAAGTGTATGCAGCATCTTCGGATACCATATCGCCTGCCTCATCGTCTGTCCAGTTTATAAAAGTGTATCCGGGATTGGGTGTGGCGTTCACCGTCACGCTTTCTCCCTGCTGGAAACTGCCTTCTCCCGACACGTTACCACCCTTTTCCGGATTAGCCGACAGCGAAAGGGTAAAAGAATCCTGTTGAACCTCTGAAAATGTGGCTGTAACATGTTTGTCTCCATCCATTATTATATCCTGAAGCATTGCCTCTCCATCCAGGTCGCCGGACCAGTTTTCAAATTGCCACCCTTCTGCCGCAATTGCTTCCAGAAGTATTTCTGTACCCCATTCAAAGGTAATGGGTTCCAGATACGTTTCTGAATTAACATGGACATTTCCCTGTCCAGAGATATCAATAGAAAGGGTGACTTCCGGAATGGGTGCGGTGGGTTGATAAAAAATACCGGTTCGATTGTTGCCCATAAGTGCAATATAATAATCGCCACTGTTCGTGGATGTCCAATCGTCGTTAATCAGCTCAAAAAAAACATTTTCTCCCCCGGTAAAGGTAAAAGAGGCCACATGACGTTCCTCTCCTGGCATAATTGTGGCACCTACAGGTCTGTTTATACCATAGAAGCGCAGATAGAAATAACCGTTGTAAGACTGTGGTGCACCAAAGGGTTGAAGATTGTAAGGTGCTACAAAAACCGGTGTAATGGAAACAGGAGGACCACTTTCGTCATCTGCCCAGCGCAGGGTATATACGATGGTGGTGAAGGACAGTTCGCCGTTAACAGAAAAATCCGGCCTGATCTTCACATCAATTCTGTTGGGAAGATCGGATTCAAAAATCCCCAGATCAATTTCCTGTGCGGGCACAAAAGTGCTTAAGCACAGGAAATTGATCATCAAGAGACTTTTTAAAAAGTATTCTGTTGCAATAAGAGCTCTCAAGTCTTGTGTTTAAATAAGTCTCCTTGCACGAACTACAAAAAACACAACGAGAAGTAAAACTCCGAGATACAGACCCAGGTTACTTAAGGGAACAGGTGGTGTAATCAAAGTATAGAAAATACCCGTGCGATCTAATGCATTGATCTCGAAATAATAGTCTGTGTCTTCACCAGGGAAGTCTGCCTCATTGGTTAGCTCGAAATCATCAGCAACTGCATTTGTGTATTCGAAAGTAAGTATGACGACTTGATCTCCTGGTGAAATGGTTGCCCCAAATAAATTCGAATGATCGGCATCGAAAGTCTGGTAAAAGAAGCCGCCGTCAACATCTCCGTGTCCAAGTTCTAATTCATAAGGAAATGGCGAACTGGGATCTATGGTAATACCCAGACCATCCGGATAACGAATGGTGAAAACGATATTGCTCATCAGATCTGTGGGTTGGATTTCAAAATCGGGCCGCATTCTGATTTCCATTTCGTTTGGATTTCCTGATGGGAAAATCCCAAGGTCTACCTGTTGTGCCATGAGCATGTGTCCTGAGAACAGGAGTACAAGGATTACAAACAGATGTTTTGCTCCTGTTTTCATGGCGTTGTTTGTGGATGTTTTCATAAATGTTATATTTAATGGTTATTTAAGATGATACATGTTTTTTTCCTGTTCTTGTACAAAAGATTGACATTACACATATTCTGCAAAAATAAAGATTATCTGGAATTAACAATAATTTTTTCCTGATAATGTATTTTTTCATTATTGATTCGCAGAATATATATGCCATTTCTAAGATCGGACACATTGATGCTTTTGGTTGAAGGGCTGTCTATGTGGAATGCATTTCCAGCTACCTTTCTTCCTTCAGCATTAAAGATCGACCATTCCAGGTGTTGACTTACCGCTCCGGAGAATTCAACAAAGAGGACATCTTGCCGCACCGGATTGGGGTATACACGAATACTGTGTGAATGTGATATATCATCGACAGCCACCTCATCATCCTTAATGTTACCGGTAAAATCCATCGCATTAATAGAAATGTAGTAATCGGCATTATGTTGTCCGGTAAATGAATTGTTGGCGATCCACAGACTGTTTATCAAGCCGGTAAAATTATCGGTGTTGAATGTCAGCACAGCGATTTCTTCTGAGCTCCAATACTCGGGGAGTGGTGTCGGAACAACTGTTGCAAACACCTGATAACTGACTTCGTCAACGGTTACGGGTTCTCCTTGTGCTTGAAGATAAAAGTCGGAGCTATAAGTAGCTATCAGCTGTTTCACATCTTTATCTTCTGCATTCCATGCCAGGGTGAATTGCATATTGTCAACCAATCCGTTCCAAATAGGATCATTAGTGGTAATCGTCACATTAATAGCATTTTGTGTACCATCCAGGTAGATATCGACAGGTCCGTCGCCATGGCTTTCGGATTTTACTGACATGTCCACAGTTCCGGGCACTACAGAAGTGTAGAATGCCGTTAGGAACGGTGATCCGGTCATGGCTTCAATGTTGGAAATAATCAGGTCTCTGTCGTTATCGAAGGCCATGTAGTTAAGCTGGTTGTTCATCAGCACGTCGGCAAACCAATAATCGTTGCTAATTGTTGAGAACAGGTCTCCACCGGCACCTAGTATTTTCGCCAGTATCGGGGCGCGGTCGTTGCCGGCGCCACTGTATTTCAGCACACCATCGCGTGTTACCTCACCGGCGATCATTCCAACGGTCTCGGGAAACTTGTTAGACCGCGGATCGTCAATAAAAAACAGATCAAGTGGAATAGCCCCTCCCTCAAAAATGTTTTCCATGATCGTCAAGTCATAGGATGCTCCTTCATTAGGAATGTGTATAGCTTCATTCGACATGAGAGACATGTGATTTCGATGGTCCACCACAATATAATAGTCCTGGCTATCCTCCACATCGCCACCAAAGTTCACAGACACACTTCCGTCTTTATAGAGCAATCCGGCCCTTCGTTTATCTGATACCACGTTTTTGTCGCTACGAATCTCAATGAGTATCCAGTCCACTACATCTTCGTGGAGTGGCTCGGGCAATGTTTCATCGCCGTTGTAGAACCACGGATACACGTTGTAGGGTTGTTCAGCAGGAATTTGCCCGTTTTCATTAAGCGTGGTAAGCATTTCACCACCACCGAGTCCGAATTCTATGATCTCATCGAACTCGGGAACATATGGCCCCTGAAGGAATACTCGAAGATTAAGCGTATTCCGTTGATTTACCGAAACGATTTGCGTGCATGCATGCTCAAACCCGCAGTCATCCGCAGCCGTCCAGGTAATACTGGTGATACCCAGGGGGTATGGATCGTCTAACCCCAGGCCATCGCTTCGCACTGCTGTGACCTCAGGTTCAAGACAGTGATAATCTACCTCAGGTGTTCCGATATCCACACCGCTGGCAAACGGTTCACCCGGATCGTTAAACACGATCACATCTTCCGGGCATGTTATCTGGGGAGGTGTTGTGCTTCCGCCGCTGTGTACAACCTCACAGGTCACAAAGTTGCCACAATCGTCTTCGACCCTGAACGTGTAGGTGAATATCCAGCTGCAGTCGTCGTTGTCTAAACCTTCTTCGGTACTTAACCAAATGGCGGTAATGGTTCCTGCCGGATCGCATGCATCCTGATAGAGGGCAGCGACAGCTGTCAGCAGATCTTCTGGGTCGTAACCCAGGCCGTGGCTGAGGCATTCATTTACCCCGGTCATATCGAGTGACGAGCAATCCTCAGCGTCGTCAACCAGTACGGGTGGTTCTGTG
>PWOE01000127.1 GCA_003557585.1 Candidatus Nealsoniibacteriota bacterium
GCACTTCACCGGTAACCGAAACCATGATTTTTTCACCTTCAGAAAACGGATTTGATGGAGTGAATACGGCTGTATTCGAAGATTCGAGTGAAAAAGAGCCCTCTATGCTGCCTGAGACAGTTCCATACACAAAAACGCCGTTATCCAGGCTTGAGAGATTTACATTTTGACTGAATGATATCGAAACAGGGTCGGTTGAACCAGCCTCTGTGCTGTTGGGAGCAGGGGATTGGCTGCTGACAACAAACTGTGCGGTGACGTTTTGATTCAGAAATAAAATGGCAAATGCCAGAGAAAAAAATGTTTTTATAAATGTACTTGTCATAATTATTTACAGTTATTCAATCGAGTCCAAGTTCAGATTTTAATGCCCTGTAATTGTCAATATCGCCGTTCAGTTCATAAGCCAGCATCAGGTTTTCTTTTAGAAGCCTGTTTTCGGGATTTAAAGCAACCAATCGTTGGTTGGCTTCTACCATAAGGCCAAAGTTGCCGGTTTCCAGATAGATATAAGAAAGTGCGCTCAAGACGTCCTGATCTCCTGGCATCCGTTGTAAACATATACGGTAAAATGGCTCAGCCCTGTAAATCTCTCCGAGGTTATTTAATTCGTTGGCAAATTGTTTTACAGAATTGTAACTAAACCGGTGTTCTAATTTTTGGTTAAAGGCCTCTACAGCTTCATTGTAGTTTCCGTTTTCAAGATGAGCATAAGCCAGTATTTTGTGAAATGTATGATTGGAAGGATAATATCCAAGAAATTCCAATGCTGTATCTACGGCTTTTTCATGGTCTTCCGATAAAAAGTATGATTCTGCAAGGTTTAGTCCACACTGGAAGTTTTCGGCGTCATGTTCAAGGCATTGTAAATAAACTTGCTGGGCCTGTTCATGATTTTCTAATTCAGTAAATGCGTTACCCAATGTAGGATATACCTCCACCCTGGCTGGAAAAATCTGGCTCGCATATGTAAAATACCGTGCCGTATCACTGAATCTTTCCCGTTCCCGGGCATCCAGCCCCGCATTCAACTCCAGCCGGTAGTTTCTCTCTTTCAAATATTCAATATGCTCGCGATACATGGATGAGGAATTCAGCGAACGGTCGAAGTACTTATTAGCCTCTTCATACTGCTTTTCGCGGCTCAGTACGTTTCCCATCAGGTAGTTTGCTTCAGCATTATTGGAATTTTGAGACAACTCGTTTTCAAGCATCTGCCTGGCTGACCGGAAATCATTTCCCGCCATATGAGTATTAAAATCTCTCATTACGGAACTTTCGCACGCAGCAATAAGAAGGAAAAGACAAATAAGACTAAGTGAAAGAGAGTTTTTGGAATCCATAAAGATACAGGTTAATCGAGTGAGCCGGAATACTTCCCACATGATAGTAGCTGATGAAATGTTCGGATGCTGAATGTTTATACTTTCTTCGTTAAATACCTATGTCCTGACAGAATGGAAGGAGTGCAGAAAAAAAGTTTAAATTTTTTTCAGGAAGGCGAATTCAATTCAAAATTCCTGGAAAGTACTGGCTATCTACCTGTTCCTCTGCACCAAATACCAATCCACCCAGGCATTCATGTGTTGCACGGAGTTGGGATGAATCAGGATCTCTCGTTGACTGTCTAATAGAATCATTGCCGGTATCGAGTGTATATGATAATCCTTCACCATCGGGCTGTTCCATTTCTGGAAATCGGTGGTGTGTATAGGTATAGCTGGTTATCTATTTTATAATAGTGACCTTTTGAACCTCATCAAAATCTGCAGCTTGTAATCTTACAAAATAAATTCCGGATGCAAAATTTGAGCCATCCAATGTTTGATTATGAATGCCAGGTGGCTGATTTGAGATATTCTTTCTCTTTATTCTTCTACCTGATATATCAAAAACTTCAATAGTTACATCAGTCGATTCATTTAATGTATATTCTATTACTGCTTGACCCTCGAATGGGTTTGGATAAATTGGGTTAAACGTAATCTCATCTACAATAGTCGTAAAATGCCAAATCGGACTCCAATTACTAAAACCACCTACATTTTCTGCACGAACTCTCCAGTAGTGAACAGTCTGTGTTATTAGTGATTCGGAAAGAGAGATTGAGGATTCTGCTACAGTAGTATCTACAGTCATATGTGCAAAGTTTTCATCTGTAGAAATTTGAATGGTATAATTCTCTGCTCGGTCTGAACTTTCCCATTCAAAATTTGGATTTGTTGAAATTTCTATTGCTCCATTATCTGGAGAAATTAATTCAACAAAATCAGGATCTTCTACCACCGTTGTAAAATAATAAGTATTACTCCAATTGCTTTCACCAACCATATTATAGGATTTAACTCTCCAATAATATGTAGTTTTATATATAAGGTCACTAACGGAATACTCATCCTCAACTAAGTCTTTATCAAGTATTAGGTTTTGAAAATCAGGATCATCAGAAAATTGTACCCGGTAACCATTAGCATTGTCGATTATGCTCCAGGATAAAGTCACACTTGTAGGTTGATTCACTGATTGATTTTCTGGTGTTACAGCAACTGGAGATTGAGGCACGGGCAATGTTCGTCCAATTCGGGTATCCATTGTGGCTTTCCCTCTTGCAGCATGCTCAAAAGTAAGGCCATGATTACTCTTTGGCTTCGCATATTCCGACATAATTAATTCAAAAAAAGCAAATTCAACCTTCGACAAAGGCCTATCATATGGAATAATCAGTGCAGTTTTAAAATCTTTTTGAGAGTGTTCAGCAGATGGTACACGTGGTCCAAGATATTCTTTTATATCATGTATTTCTAAGATTCTGGGTTCTTCAGAAGCTTCAAATAAGGTGTAGTCGCCCTCAGAAACGCCAGTACTTGATAAAGAAGAACTGGGAAAAAATTTAAATGGTCCATCTACAACATCGGCATCTTTAAGACCCATTAAATAAAGCTCAAAATCATTAAAATATTCACAGTTTAATGTAGAGCCTACACTGAATCTATCTTCCCTGCTGCCAAGACAATCCTCCATGGCTGTGATGTTTTTTACCCAATATTTACCATCTGATTCCTTTATATACTCTCTTTTTCTTCCAAAAGAATATCCAAAACCGGACGAGGGGAAGTCATTACTCATAGTCCAATGGGCACCGTTCCACTGGAAATTAAATATTTCATCATTTCCATAATTTCTGCTTATGTATTGATCAATAAAAACTGCCCACCTATGTAAAAATTCGTGATTTAATGTAGTAAAAGGATTTGAGTTTCGAAAAAGTCCATTTCCATATAAATTTATCCTCCCTTGTAATACACTATTACTACCATAAAAATGAGCATTATCAGATATTCTTCTACCTATACCTTCAGTATCATTTTTTATGTTGCCATAAGAACCAATGAGATTCATTATACCGTCAAATTGGTAATTAATAAACCTAACTCGTTTAGCCAAATGTTTCGTAATTAAGAAATCACGATCATCTTCAAAAATCTGATAATAAAACTCTTCAATATTATAATGTTCATGTTCAAATGAATCGCCATAGGAATAAAACTCGTCACTGTTAGTTCTAGTTCTCCAAGCTCGTTTTCGTTTGTTGACAAAATTTACCACATGATCCGTTTTGTAAACATGTTCATTGATTTTTTCAATATTTAGATCAGTGATTAAATTTGCATCAATGATTCGTGCAGTTTTTATAAGATGAAAGTTGTGCTCTGTCGAAAATCTTTTTCCACTTTTTTCAA
>PWOE01000115.1 GCA_003557585.1 Candidatus Nealsoniibacteriota bacterium
AGTGAAAAAATAAAACTCGATTGGAGGCCTGCGCATCTTTGTCAGTCAGACACCAGGGTAGTGGATTTGATAAATTATGTGCCAAAGGTTGCGAAAGGGGAGCATGTATTTTGGCTGCATGCAACATCGCCTTTTGTGGACTCTGAAGATTATAAAAAGGCAATCGATATATACAAAAGGGATGTTATTGATAATAAAGAAGCCCGTGATTTCGATAGCCTTATGTCCGTTAACAGGATCCAGCAATTCATCTGGGATGATAAGAAAAAGTCAATCATAAATTGTGACAGAAGCGTTAATCCGTGGCCAAACACCCAGGATCTTGATCCTTTATATGAAATAAACCATGCGTTTTATATTTCCAGTAAAAATAATTACATTAACCTCCAGGATAGAATTGGAAAAACCCCCTGTCTCTACATATGTGAAGGATTAAAGCGCATGGATATCGACTGGGAGGAAGACTTCTTTATTGCACAGAAAATTTACAATATTAACTATGGGTGATATTTACCAATCAGACCGGAGGAGCTAATGCATAGGAGAAAATTTATTATATTGATGGGAGGTGCTTTTGTTGCAGCATCGTCCATTTCCTATGTGGGTTTTTCAGATCGCTTTGCCAGCGAGCCTGAAGTGGTAAAGCCATATGGTAATGGGTTTAAAGTCGTTGACGGGTGGGTTCTGAGAGATGATGAACACTCAATAGACGATGTGAGAAACGCATATGATTAAGGATTTTGAAGCCACTGACCTTCGTCCGAAGGGCAAAATCTATGACGTATGTATCATCGGTTCAGGTCCGGCAGGGCTTTCTATTGCGAAAAAGCTGTCCGGCAGCGGGTTGAGTGTAGGTGTTTTTGAAGGTGGGGGTGAAACACTGACAGAAGAATCCGCCAGCATATATGAAGGGACATCTGCAGGGATAAAGTATGGGCACGGCATACGGTCTTCTCGCTACAGGGCTTTCGGCGGCACTAGCGCGCATTGGCAAGGGCCCCGTAGGTTAATGGCGCTTTCCCTTGATGAGGCCGATTTCTTGGCCGACCCGGGCAGTGGGCTGCCGGGCTGGCCTGTACCGCGATCCGAGCTCCTGGCCTATAGTCCGGAAGCGGAGCGCTTTCTCGGGGTTGAATACCCGTCAGATGATTTGCCATTTCCTGTAGAGGGCTGGGACTATCGCAGAGGCCGGTTTGGCTATGGTGGCGACCTGCTTGGAATACTGGGTGAGCATTTCACGGATAAGCAGGAAGCCGATTATTTTATTAATGCCAACCTTGTGGATATGAGCCTGGATGAGTCAGGTCGTATCAATAAAGCCTTTTTCAGGTCTTTTAACAATCCGGATGTATTCGAAGTAGAAGCACGAAAATATGTGCTCGCTTGTGGCGGCATGGAAAACCCCAGATTGCTGCTTAACTTCAACAGGCAGGTAGACCACGGCATAGGAAACGAATCCGGGTTTGTCGGGCGCTGTTTTTCAGAACACCCCAGCATTCGTGTCGGTGAGCTCTGGTTTCCCCGTGACGTCAGGGATTATCTTGAGAAAAGAAGGTCAGCAAGAATTTATCTTTTCCCCAGGGAGAGTTGGCTTCGGGACAATTTCAATTTTAATCATATGATTCGTGTGCAGCCCAATACCAGTTCCTGGTGGAGTCCGACCAACACCCGGTATGGGTCAGTCATTGTTGTCACCAAGCAGACTGCTAATACAAACAGCAGAATAACCTTGTCAGACGATAAAGACGCGCTGGGTCTTTCCCGGATGGTACTCGACTGGAGACTGATGGAAGAGGATGTTGAAGGGATACGGCGTGCGGTTCAGACTATTTCGACTAATTTCGCCAGGTTTAATGCTGGAAGGGTTCGTATTGATGAGCGGTTCCATGCTGACCTGAGTGCCTCGGAATTCATTGAAAGCTTTGATGAAATGCGCGGTGGAAATCACCATATGGGGACCACTCGAATGTCAGGGTCCCCGAAATATGGCGTGGTGGATGAAAACTGCAAGGTCCATGGTATGGGCAATCTGTATATTGCTGGCAGCAGTGTGTTTCCTACCTCTGGTCATGCCAACCCGACGCTAACTATAGTAGAGTTAAGCCTTCGTCTGTCAGATCATCTGATGCGTGTTTTATCCCCGGAAATGGTTTCATAGCCAGCCATGATTGGGCGTAGATAACGGGTCGGACCAGGCAAGTGGCCTGTTGAGGCCTAAGTGCCGGAAGTTGCAGGATATCGACGCACCAGCGGGCGTGGTGGTCACAAACACGAGAAGGTTCAAATGGAACTCACGATTCTGGATTGCACCCTTCGGGATGGCGGTTATTACAATGACTGGGATTTTTCGCGTGAGCTGGCTTGCCGCTATCTCGAGGCCATGCAGGCTTCCGGCGTCGAGATCGTCGAGCTCGGTTTCCGTGGCCCCCTGCAGGAGCGCTTTCTCGGTGCCTTCGCGTTCACTTCCGATGCATTGATTGACTCGCTTGATGTCCCCGAAGGTCTTGTTCTGGGCGTGATGATTAACGCCAAGGATCTGCTGGCTGATGATGATCCGGCAACAGCGGTGGATCGTTATTTCAACCCGGCGGACAAGTCACCCGTAAGCCTGGTTCGAATTGCCGCGCATTTTGGCGAGTTTGAAAAATGCGAACCTGCGGTGCGCCGGCTGGCCGCGCTGGGTTACAAGGTGGGGGTCAACATCATGCAGGCGGGCGGGCGTGGCCATGACGCGATGCTGGCCAAGGCCGAGGCGGCCCGGGACTGGCCCCTTTCCGTGCTGTATTTTGCTGACTCGCTCGGCAACATGGATGCGGCAGAGGTGGCCGATTCGGTGTCTGCGTTCAAGCAGGGCTGGCAGGGCGAGGTCGGCTTCCATGCCCACGAAAACATGGGCCGCGGTATGGAGAACGCCATGGCGGCGATCCATGCCGGGGCCACGTGGATTGACGGAACCGTCACCGGAATGGGTCGTGGCGCCGGCAATGTCCGGATTGAATATCTGTTGCTGGAGATGATGCGTCGTGGCTTGCGCTCACCGGATATGGACAAGCTGTTTCAACTGGTCATCGGTGATTTCGGGGCATTGCAGCGCAAACACAATTGGGGCCCCAATCTTTTTTATTACCTGTCCGGGCTTTATGGCGTGCATCCCACCTACGTGCAGGAAATGCTGAGCGATTCGCGTTACCAGCATGAACAGGTGCTGGAGGCACTGGAGGCTTTGCGCGGTGATGGGGGTGCGGGCTTTTCCCGCGAGCGCTTGCGTCAGGCAGCCGGGGGTGAATTGCTGACGTCTGCCGGTGCCTGGGATGCTTCCGGCTGGGCGTCCGGGCGTGATGTGTTGATTGTTGGTCCCGGGGAGCAAGGTGAAGCGCATGCTGCGGCAATTCAGCGTTATATCAAGGCCCGCAAGCCGGTGGTTTTGTGTCTGAACAGCAATACCTGGCTGGATCCGGATCTGGTCACTGCGTGGGTGGCCGGGCAGGGTGTTAGATTGCTTATGGACCAGGATTATTACGCCGGTCTGAAAGGCCGGATTATATGCCCGGCAGGTGGCTTGTCGGCTGATCTCAAGCGTGGATTAAAGGCTTTTGAACTGCTGGATTTCGGGCTGACAGTGGAACCGGGGCGTTTCGAGGTCGCGCCCGACCGCTGCGTTATTCCACAGCCCCTGTCCGCGCTGTATGCCCTGGCGGTGGCGGCTGCAGCGGATGCGAGGCAGGTCTATGTGGCCGGG
>PWOE01000155.1 GCA_003557585.1 Candidatus Nealsoniibacteriota bacterium
AATCTGCGGGCCATGGCGACCATGCAGGACGCCTTCGGCGTGCCGGTCGGCTATTCCGACCACACGATGGGCTCGGCCGTGGCACTGGCCGCCGTGGCGCTGGGCGCGTGCCTGCTTGAAAAGCATTTCACGCTGGACCGGAATCTGCCGGGGCCGGATCACAAGGCCTCGCTGGAGCCGGATGAATTGAGTGCGCTGATCCGAGGCGTGCGGATCGTGGAGGATTCTCTGGGTTCTGGGCTTAAAGAACCCACGAAGGCGGAGCGAGTAATTGCAGTGTTGGCAAGAAAGAAGTTGGTAGCTGCGACCAATCTTGAGGTTGGAGAGCGTCTCGGTCCGGATATGTTGAGAGCCCAAAGGGCAGGTCCTGGTTTGTTGCCAAATGAGACGTCAAGGGTTGTCGGCTGTTTTCTGCGACGTGCTGTTCGGGCGGGCACAGCCCTTCAGGAAGCTGATATAACTGCTCAAAGCGATCTGTCTTAGGAGTCAATTATGAATACGAAGGAAATCAATATATTGGGTTTTGGGGTCATGGGACGGCAAATAGCGGCGTTATTCAGCCTAATGGGCTACCGAGTCAAGGTCTGGAATAGGAGTATTGATGAGTCGCGCAAGGAGCAGTACCGACGCGAGGTTCGATTGCTTCAAAAACGTCTGTGTTTTGTAAGCGACCCTGGCGAGTTGTCTTTCACAACGGAACTCTCAACTCTTTGCCCAATTCTGACGTATGAGGCAATTCTGGAGGATATCTCTATAAAAAGGTCAATTTGCAGGGCGTTGCCCTTTCCAATAGACGAAGTTGTGTTCTTGACGAACACTTCCTCCTATATGCCGCAGGAGATTTCTCCGAGCGCCATAGGGCTTCACTTTTTCAATCCCATTCACGCTCTAAAGTTTGCGGAGATTGTGGGGGTGCCGCCGGCATCGGGAACTGAAGTGCAAAATCTTCTCGAATCATTGCAGTCTGTAGGATTTGAGGTTATTCACACAAACTCAAATCGTGGCTATGTGGGTAACTTCATACTGTTCCACGAGATTGCTGCGGCTCTCAAGTTGATTGACGAGTATCAATACAAGACCCATGTCATTGATCGTGTCCTTGCGCATATGGGCAGGAGCGTAAGCCTGTTCGATGTTATGGATATTATCGGAATCGATGTTGTTGCCCGGATTCTGATTAACCTTGCTGAAAGTGATCCATCTATCTACATTTCTGACCGCTTGAAATCCGCTGTGGCAGCCGGCGTCCTTGGTAGGCGCAATCGCATGTCAATACGCAGCTATTTGGATGAGAGCCCAAAGTAGGGTGGGCGTACTTTCAGATGGCGCAAACGTTCGAGGGCTCATGTGATAAAACAGGATGGAGAATTACAATCTCAAGGGTATAGCTTCGTGGATTTGCGACTGCCGGAGGAAGTTGCTAAATATGAGCCCGCAATTCGTTCCTTGTTTAAGGAGTGTTACACGCTTGATTTGGCAGCTGAACTGTGGCGTTGGGCTTATCTGTGCAACCCGTGTGGTTATCCATTCGTATCCCTGGCGCTGTATGAGGAACAACTTGTGGGGCATTACGCCGCCATTCCTCAGGAGTATGTTCTGGGAGGCCGCTCGCTACCCATGATTCTTTCCATGACGACAATGGTCCGCCATGCGCATCGCGCCGCGGGCCTGTTCCCGGTGTTGGCAAGGCGGGTGTATGCGGCGGCAGCCGCAGCAGGTATTCGGGGCGTGCTGGGGTTTCCAAATGCGCTCTCCATTTCCGGATTCCGAAAGCGCTTGGAATGGAGCATTGAGGATAAATTCCAGTTGGGCGCTCTGAATATTGTGAGCAGACATGCGAGGATGCATCTTCAGGGTTCGAAACTTTATGCTATCTCTTATTCAGATATGGCTGCAAGAGTCTGTCTGGAAACGGGTGAAGCAGTCCGTTGGAACGTGAGGCATATGGACCAACTCCGATGGCGACTTAAAAAGCCAGGGTGCTTCTATTCGTGCTTGGATACGCCGAAAGGGAGAGCCATCGTAAAAGACTATGGTGACGCGTTGGATATCGTATGGGCGGAGAATTTGTCGCAGGATATCGTCAAATTGTTGGCCGAATATGCTCAGCAACTTGGGCGGCGCAAACTATGGTGCTATGGGTCACGTCAATTGCTGGATACCTTCGGCGCTGAGCATCTCAGGCCTTATCACTTCGGATTTCGAATGTTTGATGAACCGTCTCCACAGTTCGGATTGGATCTCATCATGTCGGATGTGTTTTGATGAAAAAGCGACGAGTCCTAGGTTCGACCGCTTGTCGGTCTGATTATGATCTGCTCAGTGGAGTCTATCGAGCACTTCAATGCGCACCGGATATAGACTTCGGTTTGCTTGTTTCTGGCAGCCACCTTTCGCCCACCTTCGGGTCTACGGTGACCGAAGTCCATCGCGATGGTCTTCGTGTCGTTGCGGAAATTGAAACCTTGATAGATGCTAACTCAACATCATCGCGACTAAAGACCGCGGCGATATTGTTGCAGAACGCCATACATACCGTGAACGCTTTCCAACCGGACGTGATATTGGCTGCTGGCGATCGGGAAGATGTTCTCGTCATGATGATGTTGGGGGCATATCTCAAGATACCGACAATCCACTTTTTCGGCGGTGATCATGCGACTGATGGCAATGTGGATAACCCTGTGCGTCATGCATGCTCCAAACTCGCGACATTTCATTTTGTGGTTCACGATCAACATGCCTTGCGATTGTTGAGACTTGGGGAGGAGGAGAGCAGGATTCACGTCATTGGAAGTCCTCAGTTGGATAGACTCTGTGATGAGCCCTCGCTCGATCTGGACGAAGTTCTTCGGATTATTGGCGTGCCGACTTCGGTGCGTGACAAGCCTTTAGCGGTGCTGGTCCATCACCCGATATTGGGTTACGAGACGGTTGCTGTGTCGGAGGTGCGGGCGATAATCGAGGTGCTGAGAGACCGCGGCTTCTTTGTGCTGATCAATAGTCCGAATGCGGATGCAGGCTGCCGTGATTTGATTAAATGCTACGAGGAATTGCGCGGCGAAATCGACTTGTGGTTCTTCAAAAATCTTCCCCGAAACCTCTTTATCAATCTTTTGAGACACTCAAAGTTGCTGATCGGCAACAGCAGCATGGGAATTTTTGAATCTGCAAGTATTCCACTGCCCGCAATCAACGTAGGCTTGCGCCAACGAGGGCGTCTAGCCCCACAAACTGTGCAGTTTGCTGATGGCTCGACGCGTGCTATAGGGCATGCGGTCGACATTGCTCTGACGCCTGAATTTCAATTCAAAACATCAACAGCCACAAATCCATACGGTGACGGACGCTCTGTTGCCCGAGCGGTAGAAATTATTCGAAGCATAGACTTCTCGCTCGCGCTGAAGAAGGAAAGTGATCCACTGGAGATTCCCCTGTCATGAGTTATAATGTCCTGGCGATAGCCGTCCACCCCGACGACGAAACCCTTGGGTGCGGTGCCACATTGCTGAAGTGTGTGGAAAAGGGAGTGCCCATTCATTGGCTGCTGGTGACGGCAGCCGCAGACTCCTCATACTCTGCCGAGCACATCGAACAGCAACGTCGGCAAGTGCAGGCGGTCGAGAAAGCCTATCCGTTTGCTCAGCTACATTGGCTGAAGTTGCCGACCACGCGTTTGGAAACGCTTCCCCTCAATCAAGTGGTGAACGCGCTTCGCGAAGTGGTTGAACAGGTGCG
>PWOE01000044.1 GCA_003557585.1 Candidatus Nealsoniibacteriota bacterium
ACTTCTCCACTGCTAAATGAGTTAGATATCACAGAATCTTTAACAAGAGAGCCAGTAAGGCCACCCACGTAATTTCCACCAGTTACATCTACATCTGCTAGGTTAGTGTTTTTTATCTCTCCACCCTCATCAACGCATTTAAAGAGACCCACACCATTAACAGCATCCCTGTCAATGAATAGTCCGGTTATGGTGTAACCACCTCCATCAAAGACACCAGTGAAGCACTCTCCTCCTGCTCCTTGAATTGAATCCCATCCATCTGTTTCTCCTTCAGCTTTACATAAGTTACTCATTAGAACATCTCCTTCAGAAGGGTCATCATAAGAGGCTTCTTCACAGAAATTTAAGTCTTTGGTTAAGATAAATTCCCCACCTAAGCTATCTTTTATCGCATACAATCCTTCAATTGAAGATATCTCTTCTGGACCTTCGGCATAAAGATTACCAAGCATCCAGGGAATAAAAAATCCCACGATTAAACTCGGGGTTAAAAGAAGTAAAATATATTTTTTACTCATAATTTGTTGTTTAATTAATATCATCTTCTAGTTTGCTAAACTCTCTCTACCTTGTCAAAAAAAAGAGATCAGAAGCTCTTTTTCGGATAATCTGCTGCCGGGCTAGGACTCGAACCTAGACTAATGGGACCAAAACCCATCGTCCTACCATTAGACGACCCGGCAAAATCAAAAAGGGTGGAAAACCCCTACTCCTTTATACCTATAATCTCAACTATTGCAAGCTCTAAAGGTAGCTGTGAGATGGTTGCATACTTCATCTTGTTTTGAGTTTCAATAAGAAGATTGAGAGCCTCTTTTAAACTATTTTCAGAAAAGCTTTCTGATTGCTTTTTCACCTTATCGAACTCTTCATCTGTTAAACCGACAAGAATTGCCTGAATCAAAGAACTTCTTTCATCTGCTTCTTTGGCAATCTTTAGGATTAGTGTTTTTCTTAGATAGCTGATTAGGTGCTTAGTGAATTCTTGTAGATCTTTGCCCTTATTCATTAAAGAATCGAGATAGTTCAAAGCCTCAGCGGAATCTTCTTTTATAATTAAATCAACCATCTCGGCAACTAAACTAACCTCAACAAGACCCAAAAGATCCCCTATATCTTTAGCTTTAATTTCTTTTTTGGTATCTAAACCGCAGACAAAGGCAAAAACCTGTCCTAAAAGGCTTTCTGCGTCTCTAATAGCTCCCTCAGAGTTGGCGGCAATCAATTCTAGGGCCTCTTTTTCAAAAGATATTCCCTCTTTCTTGGCAATGATTTCTAGTCTTTTAACAATCTCTTTAACTGTTAATTTCTTGAAGTCAAATCTTTGACATCTAGAGATTATTGTTCCTATCATTTTTTGAGCCTCAGTTGTCGCCAGTATAAAGAGGGCGTGCTCTGGTGCTTCTTCCAGTATCTTCAAGAGAGCATTGGCTGCTTCTTTTGTTAATTGGTGCGATTCATCTATGATATAGACTTTCTTTTTAGAGCTTGTTGGAGAGAACCTAATCCCCTCTTTCAATTCTCTAATTTCATCAATGCCTCGATGTGATGCTGCATCAATCTCTATCAAGTCTATTGATGAGCCTTTCATAATGCCTTGGCAAGAAGAGCACTTATTGCATGGTTCATATTCACCATCCTTTCTTTTTTCACAATTAACTGCCTTGGCTAGCAGTCTAGCAATAGTTGTCTTACCAGAACCTCTTGGTCCGCAGAAAAGGTATGCATGCGAAACATTGTCTGAAGCAAGAGAGTTGGTAATTGTTCTGACAACATGCTCTTGTCCTATTATCTCAGAGAATGTCTTTGGTCTATGTTTTCTATAAAATACTTGATCTGCCATTCTTCTATTTTTTAAAAACGATTAATTTTGAACCGATGAAGTTCCAAATGAAAGCAACAAAGACAGCTACGAAAGCACCAATATTTGCCCAAAGATTTTCACCTATACCATATTGAGGACCAACGATATTAACTATTAAACTGGCTGAGCCGACATTAAGCAGAAAGCCGACAAAGGTGACTGCAATAAATTTTGCAAACTCCCCTGAAGCAAAAAGACTCTCTTTTTTTTCAAATGTCCAATGCTTGTTCCAGAAATAGCTATTAGTCGCTGCAGCTATGAAAGAGATTCCTTTGAAGATTGGAAAATGAATCCCAGAAGCTGTCTCTACTAAGATAATCGCAGTATTTAATATTCCAAAGTCTATAAAAGTATTTAAGGCTCCAACTAAACCAAACTTAGCTATCTGATAAATCATCAAGAATCTCTCTTTCAAGAAAGAAGCGACAACCATTCCCAAGAAACAGAGAAAAGGAAAAATAATTAAAAGAGACAAGTCCCACTTCTTGTCCCAGGGTAAATCTATCTCCATACCGATCACTCTCACACTAATTAAAAAGAAGAGACCGATTAAAAAACCGATTATTAAGCTAAGATTCAAATCTGTTTTGCTGATAATTCTATTTTTCATAATTCATATAATTATTCTTCTTTCTCTTATTATATATTAAATAAATTAAAGTAACAGCTGCAATCGTTCCCAAAAGAGTCTGCCAACCAAAATATCTACTCAAAGCAATGCCGGCATTAGAGATAGATAAAACAATTAAGCCAGCAACCAATATCCCTGAAACTATCAATGGAAAAGCTTTTTTAAAAGGAATATTAAAGACAAAGGCTACCAATGACGCTGTCCAGCCACCCGTTATTGGTAAAGGAATGGCAACAAATAGTGGTAAGATATAAGAACCATATCTCTCTACCTTTGAGGTATGATTTCTTCTGGTTCTTGAAAATAGCCAAGCAAAGAAACGATTAAAGAAATAAAATTGGCGAGAAAGCCACTTGGAAACTAAACCTAAAAGAATTAATATCAAAAAGACGGCAAATATATTGCCCAAAACCGAGACTAGATAAGCTACGGCTGGCTCTAAGTTGTAAACGGTTAATGCAACTGGAATCGCCAACCTCAACTCACCCACTGGAGTCATCGCTAAAAGAAAAGTTTTAATTAAAGAATAGAAGTCCATAACTTCTGCTTATTTTATTACAAAAAAGGAAAAAATAAAAGTTTTAAGTTGATTTTGATATGGCAATATTGTAGAATTACAGATAGAATGATTAAACTTCACAATACTCTTACTAAAAAGAAGGAAGTTTTAAAGCCTCTTGATAAAAAGAAGGTTCGTCTTTATGCTTGCGGCCCAACTGTTTATTGGTATGCCCACATCGGCAATCTTAGAACTTACCTTTTTCAAGATATACTAAGAAGGGTTCTGGAGTATAAGAAATATCAAGTTAAGCATGTCATCAATATCACTGATGTCGGTCAGTTAACTTCAGACAATGACACAGGAGAAGACAAGATAGAGAAAGGAGCCAAGAGGGATAAAAAGACTGCCTGGCAAGTTGCTCGTTATTACACAGAAGCTTTCAAGAAAGATATGGATAGGCTCAACATTAAAGAGCCTTCAATTTGGGCTAAAGCGACAGATTATATCCCTCAGCAGATTGAATTAATTAAAGAACTAGAAAAGAAGAATTATACTTATTTAATCTCTGATGGCCTCTATTTCGACACTTCCAAAATAAAAGATTATGGCAATCTTTTGGGAGCAAAAAAGAGAGACGTCAAGGCTGGTGCCCGAATAGCGATGGTTAAAGGAAAAAAGAATCCAACTGACTTTGCCTTATGGAAATTGAGTCCAAAAAACAGCAAAAAAGAGATGGAGTGGCCATCCCCTTGGGGCAAAGGTTTTCCGGGCTGGCACACCGAATGTGTTGCTATGGCCTCAGATCTCTTGGGTGTTCCCTTCGATATCCATTGCGGTGGCAGTGATCATATACAGATTCATCATCCAAATGAGATTGCTCAATCAAAAGCCTTGTATAACAGCAACCTCGCTAATTATTGGCTGCATGGAGAATTCCTAGTCGTCGATAAAAACAAGATGTCTAAGTCAAAAGGAGAAACGATTACCTTAAAGAGCTTGATTGATGAAAAGTTTGATCCACTCGCCTATCGCTATCTTGTTTTAACCACTCATTACAGGTCTTTTCTTAATTTCTCTTGGCAATCATTGAAGTCAGCTGAAAACTCCTTAGATTCCTTGAGGGATAAGATTTCTGAAATTAAAGAAAAGAAGACAGAGATTAAAGGAGATTCAAAAAAAGGAAAAGAATATTTAAAGAGATTTCAAGACTTTATCTCAGATGATTTAAATACAGCTAAAGCTTTAGCTCTTTTGTGGAAGTTGCTAAAAGACAAAGATTTATCAAACAGAGAAAAATATAATCTTTCTTTGGAATTTGATAAGATTTTTGGTCTCGATTTAAAATCTATCAAGATTATTAAAATTCCAGAGAAAATAAAGAAGCTGGCTCAACAAAGAGAGATTTATAGAGAGAAAAAAGATTGGCAGAAAGCAGACATTAAAAGAAAAGAGATTGAGTCTCTTGGCTATTATTTAGAAGACACTGTTAACGGCTTCAAAATTATTAAAAAGAGTTGATTGCCTGATTTCTCTTTTCTTGTATAATACAGATACTATGGCTGAAACAAAAAAAGATTACAAAATTCCTCCACAAAATATTGAAGCCGAACAATCTTTACTCGGCTCTCTGATGATTGATAAGAATGCAATTATTAAAATTGTTGACTTCCTAAAACCGAGGGATTTTTATAAGAAAAATCACAAAGATATATTTTCAGCGGCAATCGATCTTTTTGAAAAGAGAGAGCCAATTGATCTCTTGTCTATATCTTCTAGACTCAAAGAAAAGAATCTGCTCGATGAGATTGGTGGCAACGCATACCTCACTGAAATGGTTAATTCAGTTCCCACCGCAAGTCATGTTGCAAGTTACGCTAAGATTGTTCAGAAAAAAAGAATTCTCAGAGATCTCATTGAATCAAGCCAGGAAATTGAATCTGAGTCTTATAAAGAGGATAAAGACGTTGATACTCTCTTGGATTATGCCGAAAGGAAGATATTTGGTATTGCTGAACACTCTTTAACACAAAGCTTTGCTTCAATTAAAGATTCCCTAGAAGAGACCTTCAACAGAATCGATGCTTTATCAAAACATAAAGGATCTATTAGGGGGGTGCCAACGGGATTTGCTGCTTTAGATAATATGCTTTCGGGCTTACAAAAATCTGACCTCATAATTCTAGCTGCTCGACCATCCCTGGGAAAATCTTCTTTAGCTTTTAATATCGCTTTAAATGCTGCAATGAATAAGATTCCAGTTGGAATCTTCAGTTTAGAGATGTCGAGAGATCAGGTGGTTGATAGATTTATTGCCAATCTCGCCGGTATCGATCTTTGGAAATTAAGAACTGGTCGATTATCAAGCGAAGGCGATGATAATGACTTTCAAAGAATTCAGAAAGCCTTGAGCACTTTATCAGAGGTTGATATCTACGTTGATGACGCCGCTTCCCTTAATACATTACAGATTAGGGCTATGACCAGAAGGCTTCAAGCCGATAAAGGCTTGGGTCTAATTATCGTTGATTATCTTCAACTAATGGATCCTCAGAATCCTCAGATACCGATGGTTCAGCAGATGACTGAGATATCAAGATCTCTTAAGGGGTTGGCCAAGGAACTCAACATCCCCGTTCTGGCCCTCTCTCAACTATCAAGAGCAGTTGAACAGAGAACACCTCAAATTCCTAGATTGTCTGACTTGCGTGAAAGTGGTTCAATTGAACAAGATGCCTATGTCGTTATGTTTATTCATAAAGAAGATAAATATCGGCCAGAGACATCAAGAAAAAATATCGCTGATATTATGGTAGCCAAGCATAGAAATGGGCCAATTGGTAAAATTGAATTATTCTTTGATGAAAGAACTGCTAGTTTCAAGAGTCTGGAAAAAGGTTATGATGACGAACAAGAAGAGAGCTACTAGCAACTATGAATTATCCTAAATCAATTCAAAGATTGATAGAGATTTTCTCGAAATTTCCTACTGTTGGATCAAGAACCGCTACGCGGTTTGCTTTTTATATCTCTAAATTAGATAAAAAAGAGACTCGCGAGCTCTTGGAGGCAATCGCCCAAGTTAAAAACAAGATTAAGAGCTGTCTCTTCTGTTTCAATGACTTTGAATCAGATAATAGCGAATCTCTTTGTGAAATATGTAGCAATCCATCAAGAGACAAAGGAATTCTTTGTCTTGTTGAAAAAGAGAATGATCTTGAGTCAATTGAAGCCACTAAAAGATACAAAGGAGTATACTTTGTTTTGGGCGGAACTCTTTCGCCATTAAGAAAAGATAGCCTTGGCAAGATTAGAGCAAAAGAATTGATTGATAGATTAAAAAACCCTCAAAAGTATGGCATCAAGAATAGCTTTACTGAGGTGATAATTGCCACTAATTTCACTTCTCAAGGAGAAGTTACCGCTCTCTATCTAGAAAGAGCTATCAAGAAATTGAATATAAAAACAACAAGGCTGGCAAGAGGATTGCCAACCGGAAGTGAACTAGAGTATATTGACGAAGAGACAATCTCTTCTGCTTTAGAGGGTAGGAAGTGACTATTTGCCAATTTTTGTTATCTCGACTTCTGTAAAGGGCTGTCTATGTCCTTTTTTCACTTTATATCTCTTTTTGGGTTTGTACTTGAAAATTATAACCTTCTTGTCTCTGTCTTGAGATAAGACCTTGCCAGTCACCTTGACTCCATCAACTAATGGCTTGCCAATCTCTGTCTTTTCGCCATCAATTAGAAGCAGAACATTATCAAAAATAACTTCTGAGCCTTCTTGAGCGTCAATCTTCTCAATCTTTATCTTGCCTCCATTTGAGACAATGTATTGCTTACCGCCTGTTTTAATAACTGCTTGTTTCATATTTCTTTTTTAAACTCAATAGTCAGTATGCTAACACTATTTAACTAAAATTTCAAGTATCACGAATGATATATATATCATAATCAAGAAAATTCCTTCCTTGGTTGAAAGCCTTCTCTCGGTCCTAATGAAAAAGAGAAATATTAAAGCACAAATTATTAGAAAGGCCCTGGCTATAAAAAGTGATGGTACCTGAGAGATATCAATAACAATTGGATTGATCAAGCTCACTATTCCCAAAACAAGTGTTGATGATATCATCACGGCCCCCATCAAGGCTCCCAGAATCATCCATGATTGTCCTTTCTTAGCAAGTATTACTGAGAAATAAGTCTCTGGAATGCCGACACCGATAGCAACAACCAGGATGCCGATTAAAGGCAAAGAGGTTCCAAATATCTCTGAAAAAGCGATTGAAGAAACGACAATCCCTTGCGAGCTAACAAGGACTAAGACCAATCCAGCAAGAAGTATGCCAAAGTTCTTAAGCATAAAGAATGGATCATTCAGTTTGTCCTCTTCCTCGTCTTCTTCATAGATCTTGGTAAATCTCTCTTTCTTTGAAAAAAACCAGCAGACAAAAACTAAAAAGAAAATGAGCAAGATAGCGCCATCTATCCTAGATATCTGCCCGTCCAAAATTAAAATTAATGGTAAAATTGCCGAAACAACAGCTAGTGTTGATCCGGTTCTAACAGTCCTGCTCTCCACTTCTATGCCATTCTTTAAAATAATGGCACAGACACCAACTGTTAAAGAGAAAAGAAGTATGTTCTGTCCCAGAATATTGCCAAAAGAGAGTTCAGAGACTTTGTTTAAAGCAGAGCTTATTCCAATAAATAGCTCTGGTGCCACGGCGCCTAAAGATATTGTAAAAAAGGCGACGACAAATTCTTTCCAACCAAGATATTTACCAACCCTCAACAGAGCATCAATTAGCCATTTAGCAGATGAGACTAACAGAAAGCAGGAAGCTAGAAAAATTAATATATATAGTATTGTCATTGTTTAAAAAATGTTTAAGGAATATATTATCTCATAAAGTAATCCCAAGAACAAGGCAAAGATAACTGGATAAGTTAAGACTCTACTTCTTGCCGGTTTAATCTTCTGATACATTAGAGATACCAGAATGCCGTCAATTGCGATCATGATACCTCCGACTAATCCAAGTATTCTAATGAAATCAGTAAACCCTAGAAGGAAAAAGCTGATTGGGATAAAGCAAGTTATCGCCCAAGCAATATCTTCTCTTATCTTCAAATCATACCAAAAAACTTTTTTCAAGGTCAGCCCTTGAGTGATAAAAGAGGTAAATGTTGTTAAAAATCCGAGAAAAAGCGCCACCGATGCAATCTCTGGGCCAAGAAACTCCTGAAGGCCAACCAATGCCGATTCAGTTGTATTTTCTCCGGTGAGACCGGTCACTAGAAGAATGAAGAAAAGATAGGCAATCATGGGAACGATTATCGAGATCGGTATAATCTTGGTCAATATCTTTCTTTTTTCTCCAAGCAATTCTTCAGCCTCAGGTATCAAGTTGAGGCCCCACAACGAGAAGAAGACGACTCCATAAGGTAAAAAGAGGGATGTCTTGTCTATTTCGACAAGAGCGAGGCTTGATAAATCAATATCTGCTTTTCCTTTGATGAAGATGACGACTAAAGCAACAAAGAAAAGAATTACGCTCCAAAATTGAACCTTATCGATTACTTTGATTCCAAAATATATTATAGCAGACCCAATTAAAGCATATAGGATGGTAAAAAAAAGCGGTTCTCCATTGAAGATTGCTGCTAAAAACTCGCCGCCGATAATTAGGTATACTAAACAGGCGCCAAACATTCCCATAATTCCTGAAAAGAGAGCTATCTTGTAGCCTTTTTTGCCTAGATAGTGGCGAGCAAATCCTGGCAATCGAATATAATCTTTTGTACGAAGAGCAAGTTCTGCAAAGAAGTAGTGAATAAGAATAGCTATCAGTCCCAAAACGATGAAATAGGCCAACATAATTAATGGACCAACTTTCAAGGTTAGATAGGGCAAAGCAAAAAGACCGGCGCCGATAACCGTTCCTGAAATGATTGATATGCAATATATAATCTTTAGCATAATTTGTGCCGCTACCGGGATTTGAACCCGGGTTACATGGTTGAGAACCATGCGTCCTGAACCAGACTAGACGATAGCGGCTCAGCGTTATTCTAGCAGAAAAAATATTTTTGTAAATTAAATTCCTTTAATTTTTTGAGAAATTTTAACTAAGTTAATTCCCAGAAGAGTGGCAACAGCAACTGCAAAAGAGATTGTTATTATATCCTTCCTCTTAAGTTTCTCTTTCAGCCAGAAAGGCACAATGTCGCCTTCATAATTAATCTTGAAGTTTGTCGCATTGGTGATATTCAAATCGGTGATATAAAAATCACAATTTTTTTCAAAGCCAACTGAATAAATGAGATTCTTTGCTATCTCTACTTGGTTAACAGAAAAGAGCTCTCCAATTAAAATCATCTTTCGGCCAGCAATTGAAGAGAGTTTTTTAATTCTTCTGATTGACGACTTATCAATCTCTTTTCCTAGAACGATGAATACGCCGGAACTCTCTTTTGTCAAAAAATCAAGATCGACTGCTCTCTCTTTTGAATCAATAATTAAGACCTCTTTATCGAGAATTCTTAGGCCTCCAATAAAGGAAGAGACTTCTTCGCTTTTAACTTCTTGCTTTATAAGATTATAAATTGTTTGAGCTGTTTTTGCATCATCATCAAAAACAACCACTAATTTTGGTTTTTTTAAATAGAATAAAAATTTAAATAAGATTCCCATCTAATTATCTTTCTGTTGGTATCTGATAATAGTCAAGTATATATTTTGCTAATTCACTAAAGATCGGTGCCGCTGAATATTCAGCTGTTCTGGTCTTTGGGTCTTCAAGCTTAACAAGCATAACAAAAGCTGGATCACTGGCTGGAGCATAACCGACAAAGCCTTGAATTGTTTTGTCTGAATAGCCTCTCTGGGAGATGCCTAAAGCAGACCATGGGATTTGAGCTGTCCCGGTCTTACCAGCAACATAATAGCCAGGCACTCGAGCAGTTTTAGCAAACCCATCCTCAGTGACACTAACCATCATAGAGGTTATTTGAGAGCTCGCTTGAGAAGATATCACTCTTTCTCTTGGGCCCACATCGTCTCTTACCACTAAATGGGGGTCAATTAATCGACCACCATTGGCTAACGCTGAAAAGGCTTTAATTATTTGAGCAGAGGTAAAGCTAACTCCCTGACCAAATGAAGCATTAGCGAAATTGATCTCATAGCCTTCTTTAAAGCTCAGGTTCCTAGAAAAGACCTCTCCCTGAAGATCGATTCCTGTCGGCTCAAAGAACTCAAACTTATCAAGATAGTTAAGGAAAGCTTCATGGCCAATCAATTTTTCAGCTAAAACCGCAGCCGTGTTTATCGATTTCCCTAAAGCTTCTGTCATTGTCTGTTCTCCCCAAGTTCTTTGAGCATAATTTCTAATAGTGTGACCACCTATCTTGACAAAGCCCTCATCGATATATTTTGTCTGTGGTGTAATCTTATCCTCTTCAAGGGCAATGGCAAAAGTTATCGATTTAAATATTGAGCCAGGCTCGAAAATTGATTGAATCGCTTGATTCTTAAATATCTCTACATTCCTTTCTTTAGAGTAGCTGTTAGGGTCAAAATCTGGTAAGTTGGCTAAAGCAAGAATTGCTCCAGTGTTTGGTTCAGCTACAATAATTGTCGCTTTATCAAAATCGAGACTTTTTTGGTATTCTTTCAATATCTTTTCTGCCATGAATTGAATGTTGTAATCGATGGTTAAAATCAAATCCTCACCTCTTTGAGGCTGAGTGATACTTCTTTTCAAGAGATAGCCGCCACTCCATCTTTCCCCTTCTTGAAGCGCTGTTGCTCCTTGCAATAAATCATCATAGTAACCCTCAATGCCGTATTGCCCATCACCACTACCACCAACAAAACCGACTATATGCGACGCCAAGCTTCCTTGAGGATAATATCTGCTGTTGTCTTGAGCTATATAGACCCCTGGCAGATTCTTCTCTTTTAATAAATCAACTTCCTCTGAGCTAATTCTATCTTTTATCTTCTCATACATGCTATTCTCTCGATTAATTCTTGATAACAAAAACTCTTTATCAAGATTAAGTGTCTCGCTTAAGATGGTAGCAATCTCATTTAAATCTTCTTCTTTTCTATGAAGTTCTGCTGGAGATAGATAGACAAAATCCCATCGCCTATCAACAGCCAAAGGATGCAATGTGCCGTTTTGACTACTCAAATATATGCTTCCTCTTGACCCTTGCAATTGAGTGTGAAATCTATGCTGCCCTTGAGCAAGAGCCTTCCAATAGTCACTATCAATAACCTGAAATGAAAAAAGGCGCATAAGTATAGTTACGCCCACAATTAAAAAGAGAAATAAAGTAAGATTAATTCTCCACTTTCCTTTCATGGTTCTTATCTTGAAGCTATCTGATAATCAGAGACACTAATATAATGAATTCCATTCACTCTTGTAAAGTTTGAATCTTTAACTGTCTCTTCTGCCTCAGCCATTGAGCTTGATTTAAGAAAGCTGTATTCGCTTCTTCTGTTTTCCTCTATAATGTTTTGAACATCTCTGTTATATGCCTGCATCAGATAGATCTCTTTGGTCATCTCGGTTACTTGATATATATACAAAAAGACCAAAGAAAAAACGATGAATACGCCGAAATATCTAATAAAGCTTTGATTGAAATTGACTCTTCTCTTTTTTCTTTTAGTCATATTATATTATTTTTAATGCTCTTAATTTAGCTGACCTTGAACGTGGGTTATCTATTAATTCTTGTTGACTACTAGTTATCGGCTTTTTTGTTAATATCTCTCCTCTTGCCTCTTTTTGAATCTTTTTAAAAAAATGCTTAACTATTCTGTCTTCAATGGAGTGAAAAGAGATAACGACTAACCTACTTCCCTTGCTTGAAACTTCTATCGCTTGGGGCAACGCTTTCTTTATATTTTCAATTTCGTCATTAACTTGAATTCTTAAAGCTTGAAAAACTCTGGTGGCAAAATGAATTTTATTTCCTTGAAATTTTTTAGGAATCGATTCTTGAATTATCTCTACCAAATCAAATGTTGTCTTAATCTCTTTGTCTCTTCTTCTCTCAACTATTCTCTCTGCTATAATCGGTGAAAATCTTTCTTCTCCATATTCTTTAAAGATCATTGAGAGGCTATCTTGTGGCCACCTATTAACTATCTCCCATGCAGTGATTCCGTTGCCATCAGAAGAGTATCTCATATCAAGGAATTCATTCTTGTTGAAAGAGAATCCTTTGCCACTCTGATCAGGATGCCAGCTAGAGAATCCAAGATCAAAAAGTATTCCAGATATCGGCTCAATCTTCTCTTCTTTTGCAACCTCCTTTAAATTGACAAAGTTATCATTTCTCAAAACAAATCTCTCTTTATCTTCTCTCTCTGATATCTTTTCTTTAACTTTCCGATAGATCTCAGGATCGGCTTCGATTCCTACTATTCTGCCCTTGGGTTTAATCCTTTCAACAATCTCTAAAGCGTGTCCCCCGCCATCAATTGTGCAATCAATAAAGTTTTCATTTAACTGTGGGTCAAGGTATTTCAGAACTTCTTGTTTAAGAACTGGCAGATGCATATCTTCTTATATGCCTAACTCTTTTAACCTCTCTGCAATATTGTCTCCCTCTTTCTCAGTCTTGCTTTTGTATTTATCCCAAGCTTCTTCATCCCAAACTTCAATTCTATTTAAAACTCCAATCAAAGAAGCCTTTTTCTTAAGGCCTGCATACTTCTTGAGATAATCTGGTATAAGGATTCTTCCTGTGCTATCAATTGAAACTTCCATCGCTCCCCCAAGCATTAACCTAGAAAAGCTTCTAGCGTCAGATTGAGAAAGAGGCAATTCACTTATCCTTTCAGCTAAAACCTTCCACTCTTTAGTTGAAAAGATAAACAAACATTGGTCTAGTCCTCTAGTAATAACAGCTTTCTTGCCCAAAAGATTACGAAACCTAACTGGAACAGCTAGTCTTTTTTTGTCATCAAGAGAGTAATTGTATTCTCCAATAAACATATTTTTAGAGTTATCCCCAAAGATGAATCGTTATCCCCACAGTTATCCACATTCCACCATCGCAATATCACTATACCCCACTTAAGCACATCTAGTCAATACGCCTAAACACCGTGACTTTTCCACAGTTATTTGAAAATTAAAACCGCCCCTCTTTAAAGGGGCGGATCATCAATTATTCTCTTAAGTTAATTCCTTGGCTTTGATTTTTGAAGTAATCTTTTGTAGATCTCTTTTTGCTTTCGAGTCTGTCGCAAAAAGTTTCTTTTCTTCTAACCATTCACTGATAGCTATTAGATACTTCTTGAAGAATAGCCAGATAATTAATGTTACTGCTAGTGGTAGTAAAAGAAAATCAATTATCTTGTTATCTGTAATACCAGTAACAACCCTGGTGGCGACTCCAGCAACAACTCCCCTGTTTACATAAATCTCGGCTGTGTCTTCTATTGCAGATACATTAGAAGCAGTGATTCTAGTTCTATTAACTAAATTAGTCCAACCGATACCAAATTCGTTTTCCCCTGAAACTCGAGCATCGAAGGTTATCGTCTTGTAATCACCAGAATATATGGTGCCAATATTAATTCCATTAAGTATATTTCCTGAAATTAAACTACCATCGATTCTTAAGTTACCGATATAGTCTATCTTGTCAGGTAAAAAATCTCTAACAAAGACATTGTTTAGTCTATCACCTCCAATCGCTTTAACTTCAATTAGGAACGATAAGCTGTGCCCTGGAGCTGCTTCTACAGAATTACTCCAACCTGTATTCCTAGTATTGTTTCTAACCATCTTCACTCCTGAAATGTCTGGATCGTAATCTCTGTAATCGGTACGACAAGATACACTATCCAATAAAGGGGAATTAGAGCTAATACCATCCCTTAGATAGTAAGTATATCTGGTGTCATCTTTTAGTCCACCATCGGTGAATATTCTATTCGTTCTTATTGAGTCATACCAAGTTTCAATTCTAGTGTTGCCCCTGAAGAGAGAGACGTTGGAGCCATTATGATAACTATACTTTAAATCAATAGAATTTAATCTTGAGTAATTACAGCTAATTTCTCCCCAAGTCTCTACTTCTTTCTCTCTTGGCGATGTAGAGCAAGTTGCTCTGTCTAGTGTTTGAGATATAAATCTATCGTTGCTTTTCAAGACATAGGTATAG
>PWOE01000126.1 GCA_003557585.1 Candidatus Nealsoniibacteriota bacterium
CGCATCGGCCGCGTGCCTGGCGCTTGCAGGCCGGTCATCGGGTTTCACGGCCAGAAAGTACTGCAGACACAGGTCAAGCGCTTCCGGGAGTTCCGGGCGCACGCGGCGAATCGAAGGGCGGACCGGCGCGCAGATGGCCCTGATGAGTTCTATCTCGGAAGCGGCCTCGAACGGACACCGGCCGGTCAGGGCCTCGAACAGGGTGGCGCCGGCGGAATAGACATCCGCGCGCCCGTCAATGGCGGCCGAATGCCCCTCGATGACCTCAGGCGCCGCGTATTCCGGTGTCGCTACAAGCATGTCCGGCCTGGTGAGACGGGGCATGCTGTGGTGCAGTGCAATACCGGGGTCTACAAGAATCCCGTGCAACTCTCCCCCTCTGTCTCGCTGAATAATGTTGGCAGGCTTGATGTCCCGATGCACAACGGCGTGACGGTGGAGCGCGTCCAGAGCGGCGAACAGGTCCTGCGCCAAAGGGGCAAGAGCAGATGGAGCCAGGGGACCGGAATGGGCGAGATGCTGCTGAAGGTTGTGTCCGTCCACCCAATCCATCACGACATAGATGAGGCCCTCGTGTTCGAACACCGCCAACACAGGGCAACACGATCGGGGAAGCGCAAGATTGATCAATCGTTTAAGCCGCTCGGCTCTTTCCGCCAGCAGCGGGTACTGGGGATGTCCTCGTCCCACATGACTTTGCTTGAGCGCAACGGTGCAGGTTTTGCTCCGCGCTTTGTAAAGGATTCCTTCGCCTCCATGGCCGGCGTGCGCGATGATCGTGTAGTCGCGCACGCAATCTCCCGGGGACAGCAGCACTCCCATGGTCTCTCACTCCTCATAGTGGACGCGCAGACGGGTTCGGCCGATGAGAACCAGATCTCCGTCGCGCAATTCGCGTTCGTTTGTAACCTGGAGAAAGGTGCCGTTGGAGCTCCCGGCGTCCCGGATGAACGCGGTTGAGTCCCGCACCTCGATAACCGCGTGCCGGCGGGAAGCGTAAGGGTCCGTGTCCAGGCAAACATCGGCCGCCGGCGCGGCGCCGATGTGCAGGGCCTTGCCGGGGACCAACTCAATGCGTTCGCCGCCGGCGTCGCTCGCATCTGCGCCCATGCGTTGCACCTCTAGGACGTGGCGCCCGTGTGGGGCCGGGGCAGCCGGGGTCTCCCGCGCCCCCGGAACATCGCTTGCAGGTTCCTTGCAGTCCGAAGAGGCGCTCTCGTCGGCGTCCTCGCGCGCTATTTCATCGAGTACTTCGTCCGTCAGCGGTTTGGGATCGGGCACGGACGGCGCTTCGGTGTCGACATTTACGGACCGGCCGCACTGCTGGCAAAATTTTGCGTGCTTGCCGAACGCCCGGCCGCAATGGGAACATTTTCCTGCTGCCATGGTTCAGTCCTCCTCTGGGGCTAAGGTTTCGTTTGCGGGTTGGGGGGCGCGGGCTGCATCACAATAATCGGGCGCAACCCAGAACGCCGCGGCGCTCACGTTGTCAGTAGCGCCGCGGGCAAGGGCGCGCTCGAGAAGGCACGACACCGCGGCGTCAAGACTCGCCTGTCCGAAGGAGGCCCTGGCCAGGATCTCCGCGAACCACGCGAGTTCCTCGCCACCGTCTTTCCAGACCCCGTCTGTCACGGCAAGGACCAGGTCGCCGGGCGCGAGCGCGTGAACCCCCACAAAGACGTCATCAAGACCGTTGGGATCCCCGATGTACCGCGTGAGCATATGTCCGGTGGGATGGGTTTCGGCTTCCTCGGGCGTCAGGATGCCCTCTTTAACCAGCAGCCAGGGGTAGGAGTCATCCGTGGTGAGCTGATGGGCGCACCCGCCACGATACAGGTAGAGGCGGCTGTCTCCGACCCCGGCAGTATACAGACGCCCTTCGGCTGCCACGGCCGCGCACAGGGTGGTTCCCATGCCGATGCGGTCGGGATGCGACCCGGCATAGGTTAAGAGCCAGCGGTTCGCGGCTTGGAAGCCGGACCGCAGCCAGTCCGCCACATCCCCGCGGCCTTGCCCTTGCGCCGCTTCGAGCAGATTCTTCTCGAATGAGCACTGCAGCGCGCGAACAGCTTCTCGGGACGCGACCTCCCCGGCAGGCTGTCCTCCCATGCCGTCCGCTTGGGCGAGCAGTGTAACGCGCTCAAAATGCTGGACGTCGAGCTCGAGTGCGACGGCAATATCCTGGTTGGTCTCTCGCGGGCCGCGCAGCGACTGGCAGGCGGCAACGCGTTGCATGACTGCGCTGTCCGCGCGCGCATCATGCGAGGTCTCGAGGTTCTCCAGGAGGGATGCGGGGTTCTCTGCGGCATCCCCGATATCCTGTCCCGGAAAAGCGTAATCAATCTGGACGCGAGTCGTTGTTTGCATGTTCATTTTCTTTCCTCCTATGCGTTTGAGTGATGCGCAGGCGATCCGCGAACAAATGGGCGATGCCCCAGGCCGTGGCGCCGGCGAGCAAATAGAACAGGTATTTTCGCGCGAGGGGATCTGGCACGAAATGGTCCGTATCGAGCACAAACCGGTTGAACGCCCACGCAAAGGCCAGCAGGAGGGCCACCCGCCGCAAGCATCCAGCTTTAGGGTTCATCACAAGGTTCCTCCTCTTCTTCCCACAGGCACCAGCGGACGCGATGGCCTTCCCTTCTATAGACCGGCTGTTTGCAGAAAATGGACGCCGCCTTTCGCAGCAGCGCCGAATCAACGGCCACGAACAGCACGATGTCCACCGCCCCGCTCTCGAGCGCGGCGAGGATGTTTCTGGCTTCCTGGCGGGGGTCGCTGAGACCTATTTCCACGGCAAGGCGTTGCCGGCCCAGGGCCAGGATATCGGTGCGCTTGCGCGCGGGACCGATTTCGTGCTCGATGTGCACGTCGTATCCTCGCGTCTTGAGTTTGGCCGCAAGGGCCGCGGCAATGCGGCGGTGCGTGGCCCCGCCCACGCCTTTGTGTTTCGGCGGCGTCAAGCCAAGGTACGCGTAACCCGCGTGGTAGACATGCACTAGCGCAACTTTGCCTTTGCGCTCGGTGCGCAGGAATCCGCGACCTCGCAATTCATCGGTAAGTTGCTTTTTCTTCGAGCCCGAGCGCACCCCGAGGATCCGCCAGAGGTGTTCAAGGCCAAGACCCTCATTCTCCGGCAACACTGCCTGGCGCAAGAGAGCCTCGGCCAGCGGTGTCAGAGGGGCTGCGGACGAGGGTTCCCGCGCCGGACCGGGCGTTGCCGGCCGGCATTCGCCGGGCGCGGAAGATGGCGAAAGAGGCGCCGAGGGTTTGGCTGAAGAAACCACATGGGCCCGAAGCTCCTCGATGGTGGGGATATGGAGGGGTTCGGGGTTTGTCATGGGCGGACCCTCGCAAGAAACGGGTACGGCCAAGAGCCGGCGCCCGGGGCGAGGCGCATGAAACACTCGCCCGGGGCAAGCCGGCCCAGGAGTTCTGTCTCACGCCGGGAAAGGTCCAGCAGGGACGCGGCCTCGCGCTTGTCGGCGCCGGAGCGCTGGCTGAAGATGAAGACGTTTGAGCAGGCGGCACGGATCACAGGAGCGATTGCACTTAATGATTGGACAATCATTACAAAGCCCAGCCCCAGGTTGCGCGCCCGCAGCAGCATCTCCTGGTAGTACGGGACAGCGCCTCCGGACCGGGACTGCAGAAAGGTCTGCGCTTCTTCGAACACGACCAGCGCAGCCAGTTA
>PWOE01000050.1 GCA_003557585.1 Candidatus Nealsoniibacteriota bacterium
AGAAGACTATTATCCCGAAAAGAGACTCAACTATCTATCTCTTGCCTTGTTGATTCCACTCCTCTTTTCTTTGAATTATTTCGTTGTTCAACCATATCAGAGTAATAAGATCTTCTATACGGCATCTAAGGATGCCAACACATCTCTAGAAAAGATTGAAACTTATAGCAAGGCTTTTGATTTGTCTCCTTTGGGTAATGAACAGACGAGAAGGCATCTTGGCAATCATATTACGGCTAATCACAAAAAAGAGATGGAGGCGCTAAGCAAACAGGTTGAATCAGCGACCTCAATCGAAGAGAGAGCTAATCTTCAAAAATTATTTGAAAAAAGAAAAGAGGCTATAGAAAAGAACTTTGTCTTTGTTAAAGAAGAGATGCGGAAGAATATAGAGATAAGCGATGAAAATTTCAGAGACTTCTTGGTTGTGAGCAAGCTTCACAACAATTATTTTGACTTTAAATATCTCAATCAATTAATCGACTCTTATTCCTTGGAAAATCAGGAAAAAGACGAAGGCCTTTTCAGAGAAGCCGAAGAAATTGTTTTGAAGGCACAAGATTATGCTAGGGAAGCGATTAACTTGGGCCCGACAAACCAACAAGGTTATTGGGAGTTAGCTCAAGGCAACATCAACCATGGAAAGATATATCTTCTTCTTGGAGAGCACGACAAGAAAGAAGAGAAATTCAAGAAAGCTCTTGATTTGGCTCAAAAAGCGATCGATTTAGAGCCAAGGTTGTTGGATTCTCATTTCAGGGCAATAAATGTCGCCTACCAGATTCTGGGAGATCACGATTTAGCTTATCAAAAAATTAAAGAGGCGGGAGAGATTGACTCATTGTGGGAAGAAGAGTTAATCAATATGTTTCCAGCCTTGCAATTAAATGAACTTTAAAGAAAAAGTTTTATTAAAAGATTACACCTCTTTTAGAGTTGGTGGCTACGCCGACTATTTCATTGAAGTCTTTACAGAAGAAGAGTTGATACAATCAATCAAACAAGCCAAGGAGATGAAGATTCCTTTTTTTGTTCTTGGTGGCGGTAGCAACATTCTCTTTTCCGATTCAGGCTACAGAGGTCTTGTTGTTAAAAACAAGATTAAAGGGATTCAATTAAGAGAAAAGAATATTGTTGATGCTGGAGCTGGCCTGAAATTAGCTGAGATAGTCTCTTTTTGTAGAGACAAAGGATTAAGCGGGCTTGAATGGTCCGCCGGGATACCGGCTACTCTAGGAGGAGCTATCATTGGTAATGCAGGAGCCTTTGGCTCAGCGATGCAAGATTCAATCTTTTCAGTTAAAGCCTATAACGTGGAAAAGAGCGAGATTCAAGAATTCAGCAAAGAAGAGAGTCAATTCAATTACAGAGATAGTTTTTTCAAAAGAAATGGTGAGTATCTAGTTCTCGGTGCTCAATTGATTTTCGCTGAGAAAGAAAAAAAGTTAATTGAAAAAAGAATTATTGATTGTCTTTCTCAAAGAAAAGCAAAGCAACCCAGGAACTTTTCAGCTGGCAGTGTTTTTAAGAATTACAAGATAAAAGACGACCAAGAAAAAGAAGATATGTTGAAAAGATTTCCTGAAATTAAAGAGTCTATAGAAAAGAGTTTTGTTCCGGCAGCATTCTTGATAGATAATTGCGGTCTCAAAGGTAAAAAGATTAATGATGCACAGATATCCAAGATTCATGCAAATTTCATCATTAATTTAGGCCAAGCAAAAGCTGATGATGTTAAAGAATTGATGAAAATTATTAAAAGGGAGGTGCAACAAAAGTTTCAAATCGATCTTGAAGAAGAGATAATTGTTATCAACACTTGACTTGCACCGCCAACGACCTAAAATTAATTTGTAGAATTTATGCAAATAATCTGGGTCGACTATTTGCTCCCTTAAATTGATTTTCAAAAACTAAGATAACAAAATGGCAACAAAGAAAAAAGCTGTAGCTAAGAAAAAGCCTGTAGCCAAAAAGAAAGTTGTCAAGAAAAAAACTGTAGTCAAGAAGAAGCCGGTAGCTAAAAAGAAGACTACCGCTAAAAAGAAGAAGTAGTTTTAGTTTTCCCGCAAAGATTAATTCTTTGCGGGTTTTTTTATTAAAGATTCTTTGATATAATGAGATTGGAGAAGTATTGCTAATTAATCTTTTTAAAATGAGAATAAAGATAAAGGCAACAAATATCGATCTTAGTGAATCAATCAAGGAATATGTAGATAAAAAGATCGGCTCTCTCGAAAAATTCACTAGAGAATTCGTGGCTGACGAAAAGAAGCTTGAAAATCCGATTGAATCAAGAAAAGGAAGAATAGAGGCTTTTGTTGATGTTGGCAAGGAATCAGGCGGATCAAACAAAGGGCTCTTTTTCAGTAAAGCAAGAATTACAATTCCTGGAGAAAAGATTGTGATTGCTAGAACGAGATCAGCCGATTTAAGAGAAGCGATTGATGATCTAAAAGACGAACTCTATTCTCAACTATCCACTATAAGCAAGAAAGAGGCGGCAATTACAGAAAGAGAAGTCAGAAAAGTTAAAAAAAAGATTAATATTAGCGAAGACGCACAATTCAATCAGAAAGGGAGAATAAGAGAAGAGGGGCTTTAAAAAGGTTAAATTATAGAGATTGCGCCCATTTATGGGCGCTATTGTTTTTAGATAATCTTCTGCTAGAATAAGAGATATGTCATTTCTTAAAAAGATATTCGGCGATGCTAATGAGAAGTATCTTGATACTGTTTCGCCTTTAGTCAACAAGATAAACTCTCTTGAAGAAGAGACTCAGAAGCTTTCAGAAGAGGAATTCCCTCAAAAGACAGCTGAATTCAGGAAGAGAATAGAGGAAGGAGAAAAATTAGACGAGATTCTCGTCGAGGCTTTTGCCTTAGCAAGAGAAGCTTCCAAGAGAGTCTTGAAGCAGAGGCATTATGATGTTCAGGTTATCGGTGGCATAGCTTTACACCAGGGTAAAATTGCTGAGATGAAGACCGGTGAAGGTAAGACATTAGCGGCGACTCTGCCAGCTTATCTCAATGCTTTGTCAGGCAAGGGCGTTCACATCATTACAGTCAATGATTATCTAGCGAGAAGGGACGTTGTCTGGATGGGCCAGATATATCATTATCTAGGCTTAAGCGTTGCTTGCGTCAACCATGAACAATCTTTCTTTTACAATCCCGATTTCAAGAAAGCTGAAGAAGAAAAAGATGACAAGAGAGATGAGCTTGGCGGTTTTAAAGTTGTTGAGGACTTTTTAGAGCCCTGTTCAAGAAAAGAAGCCTACGCAGCCGATATTACTTACGGAACCAACAATGAATTCGGTTTTGACTACTTAAGAGATAATATGGTTTACAAAATTGAGAATCAAGCGCAAAGAGGCTTCAATTTTGCCATAATTGATGAAGTTGACTCTATCTTGATAGACGAAGCGAGAACTCCTTTGATAATATCTACTCCCGAAAGTGGCGAAGATTTTGAAAAGAAAAAAGATCTTTATCGTCAATCATCAAGAATTATCCCCATGCTTAATAGTGGCGAGGATTATGAGGTTTTGGAAAAAGAGAAGGCAGTTACCTTAACAGAGAAAGGCATAGAAAGAGTCGAAAAGATTCTTGGCATAGATAATCTTTATGACGAGGAAG
>PWOE01000089.1 GCA_003557585.1 Candidatus Nealsoniibacteriota bacterium
CGGCCAAAAACCGTTTTTCTTTCTTCTGGAGGGCGAAGCTTCTACTGAGCCGTGCCCGCCAAGAGAGCTCGGCGTTCCAAAGCACCAAGCACGACGCACGAAGCACCAAGCACGAAGCACGAAGCACCAAGCACGAAGCACCAAGCACGAAACCCGCATTTCCAATCGTTGGAAACCGGCCGGATGGATCCCGGTACGGGCGTGGATGGCGATCTGCGCGGCGGTGTTGCTGTTCGGCGGCGCCGGCACGGCGTCGGCCAACCTGGCTCTCAATTGGGGTTTTGAGGACGGTGACGGGGGAAATGCCTATCACTGGGGGCAGAGCGGCAATCTTTATCGGGAGGGTTGGGCGGCTGAATGGGGTTCCTGGGGCATGGCGCACCAAGGGTGGACAGATGGATCCGGGGAATTTTATCAGGACATCAGCACCGACACCAACGCTCATCATTATTTCCGGTATCGCCAATTGTTTGAGTCGGAATATGCAAACCGAGATGTGGAACAGAGAATTGAGTATTACGACTCCTCCAATAACCTGCTTGTAGCTTATACCAACATTATTTCGGTTAATTCTTATAGCCGTTGGGATTGGCATACGTTTTCGGTAGATGGAGAGGCCGAAGGCGTTGTCGATTATGTGCGCGTACTCGTATATTATCCGGGAGCAGGGCCGGGCAGCGGCAGCCAGGCCGCCAAGGCCGACAATGTGATGGTCTATGACCGGACGAAGACGTATCGCACGGGCGAAATCGTCGAAGAGTTCTCCTACGACGATCATTGGTCGGTGTCGAGTCTTCACGGTAAGGATCGCGGTCACGGTTGGACCGGCAACTGGATTGAAAGTAACTCAGGTTATTTTCATATCGTCAGCGACAGTTTCTCCCAGATGACCAACTATCCCAAGCACCGGGGAAACAAGGTGCGGGTGCATCCGCCGGACAATCAAAGCCGGACAGCGCGCCGTCATTTCAATGCCGTGTCCAGCGGGCGCATATACGCCTCGTATATATTCAACTACACATGGGACGGGGCCAACAAATGGGGCGGGATGTCCTTCATGGACGGCACAACCGAAAAGGCATTCTTCGGCGAAATAAACGATGAGAACAACAGGCTCGGACTTTACGTCGACGGCACCACGCAGGCGTCCACCTACAATATTAATCACGGTGAGGGCAACGATTACCTGATCATCGGCATGTACGATTTCGAAACGCGAGAGCTGAAGACCAAGGCTTATTTCAGGACCGACGTCGTTCCCACGACCGAACCCGCAACATGGGATGCGGTCATGACGCTGGACCCGGGGGACGCCATTTCGTCCATCGACGGGATCCGCATCGGCGCGGGCTCTTCAGCCGGAACGCCCGGCGACACGTTCTTCGACGAGATCCGCGTTGCGCGCAGTTGGCACGAGCTGCAGCTGCAGGCTCCGGAACCCGTCTGGAACGGCGGGGGCGCCGACGCGAATTGGGACAACCCGCTGAACTGGCTGGGCAACGAGGTCCCCGGCACGGATGCGGTCGTCACCTTTTCCGATGAGATGTTTTCGGGGACCACCATCGATTTGAACGGCAACCGGACCGTGGCGGGCATTGTGTTCGACGAGAACGCCGATACGAGTATTACGTTTGAAGGCGGCACGCTGACCATCGGCGCCGACGGCATCGAAATCGACGCCGCGGCGACCGGCACGTTTACGTTCGACTGTAATATCGCGCTGGGAGCGAACCAGACCTGGGAAAACGCCTCCTCAGAAAATCTTACCGTGAGCGGGGTGATTTCCGGAGCGGGACGCTCACTGACCAAGTCGGGATCCGGGAAACTGATTTTAACCGCCAGCAACACCTACGACGGCGGGACGACCATCAGCGCCGGGATCTTGCAGATCGGCGCGGGCGACACGACCGGCGCGGTGGCGGGCAATATTGCCAACAACGCTAGTATCGTCTTCAATCGCTCCGACGATATTACCTTTACGGGGGTAATCAGCGGGACCGGTTCAGTCACCAAGCAGGGTGCGGGACGACTCACGCTTTTGGGCAACAACTCCTTCAGCGGCGATCTCACCATTTCCAGCGGATACGTCAGGCTGGAAGGCAACGCCAATGCGGGCGGCGGAGGCGACATCAATGTGAGTTCGGGCGCAACACTCGAACTGAACCAGAATCTCACGTACTCCAATGATATCAACCTTTCCTCTCTGGGCGTGAACAACAATGAGGGGGGGATTCTTGGGTTAACCGCAGCAACTCTGGAAGGCGATATCACGTTGGGTGCGAATTCCAGCATCCGGGCGGAAGGCTCGGGCATCCTGTATTTGCGGGGCATCATCGAGGCTGGAACGCATACCGTTTATGTGCACAACGATGCGCGGGAAGTTCGCATGACGGCCGGTGCGCTTCGCGGCACCAAGACGACCGGCGACGGCATGCTTCATAAATCAGGTTCGAACGTCTTTCGTTTTCGTCCTGATGCCAACTCATTGGGAAGCATCGTGCTTGCGGAAGGATCCATTCATCAGGGACTGGCCACCATGCCGGCCGGCGGTGTTCTTGTTTTAAGGGGCGGCACCACTTTTCGTTCGGACGGCACGGCAAACAGAACCGTCAACAAGGACGTGCGGGTTGAAGGCGATGTGACATTGGGCGCCGGCAGCGACGTTATCACCATAAATGGAGACGTGGACCTGGACGGAGGGGTTCGAGAGATTACAACAGTGTCCGCCGTGTCCATCTCCGGCATTATCTCCAACGGCGGGTTGACGAAAGCGGGCGCCGGCACGTTGACGCTTTCCGGAGCGAACACGTACGCGGGCGCGACGACGGTGAGTGCGGGCACGCTGCAGATGAGTGGGGCAAACCGCCTGTCCACCAGCACGGCGTTGACGGTGGATAGCGGGGCGACGTTTAACCTGGGCAACGCCGCGCAACGCGTGGCAACGCTGGCAGGAGCGGGTTCCGTTTCACTGGGGTCCGGCACGCTGACCACGCACGGCAACGGCAGCACGACGTTCAGCGGCGGCATCAGCGGTACGGGCGGTCTGACGAAGCAGGGTACGGGCACGCTGACGCTGTCGGGCACGAGCACGCACAGCGGAGCGACGACCGTGAGCGCGGGCACGCTGGTGGTCAGCGGCTCTTCCGCAAGTTCCGCCCTTACCGTCAACTCCGGCACCACGCTACGCGGCGCGGGCACGGTCGGGGCGCTGACCGTGAGCGGAACGGTGCGGCCGGGCAATTCGGGATCGGATGTCGCCACGCTGTCAACCGGCAATCTGAGCCTGCAATCGGGCGGCGCCTACACCTGGGATATCTCCAACGTTTCCGGCACCCCGGGCACGAATTGGGACGTGATCAGCGTCGGCGGAGGAAGCGGCACGGTCACGGTCAACGCCACGTCGGGCAGCCGGTTCACGATCTACGTCACGGGAAATCCCACGGGCTTCAACTCCGCGGGGAGCTATTCCTGGACGATCATCGACGCCGGCAGCATCAGCGGCGGTTTCGATGCGGACAAGTTCACGATAGATACCTCGGGCTTCACTCCCGCGTACGACGGCGAATGGCGGGTGGTAGAGAATCCGGGCAGCATCGTGCTGGAGTACG